>JBJEWX010000249.1:0-7275 GCA_051885275.1 Succinivibrio sp.
AGGCTCCGACGGCTAAGCCTTCGACCTTAGGTACATCCTTACCTAATTCAAATGATGATTTTCAGGCTAAGATTGCTCAGGCAAAGGCAGCTTTATCTACAGTATCTAAAGTAAAGCCTTTTAGAGTAGGCCCTGATGGCAAGACTTCTCTTGTAACAGAGAATCAGGAGGTTACTGACGTTCAGTACAGGCGATTTGCAGCCTTTGTAGAGGAAAAGAGCGGTATTGTTTTAGGTGAGGGTAAACAGTATCTCGTAAACTCCCGTCTTTCTTCACTGCTTGTAAAGTTCCATGTCCAGACCGTAGATGAGCTCATTAACAAGGCTATGGAGGACAGACCTAACAACAAGGTTCAGGAAGAAGTTATTGATGCAATGACAACTAATGAAACCTTGTGGTTTAGAGACACCTATCCTTATAAGGCCTTAGAGGATATTATCATTCCAGAGCTTGCCAAAAAGGCAAAATATCCTGTCAGGATCTGGTCAGCTGCCTGTTCCTCAGGACAGGAACCATATTCTATTGCCATGATCATTCAGGAGCAGATGGCCAAGATGCTTCATATTGATCCTAAACAGACACAGATCATAGGTACAGATCTTTCACCTGAAATGCTCTCAATCTGTCGTCGCGGACAGTATGATGTTCACGCCCTTTCAAGAGGTCTATCCCCTGAGCGAAAGTCCAAATTCTTCAAGCCCGCTCACAGACCTAATATGATGGTTATAGACTCTAGAGTCAAATCCATGGTTGAGTTCAGACCGATGAATCTTTTAGGCTCATATGCTTTAATGGGGCGCTTTGATGTAATCTTCTGCCGTAATGTGCTGATTTATTTCTCAAATGATGTTAAGGCAGATATTTTAAGAAAACTGACCATGTGTCTAAATCCAGGTGGCTATCTGATTTTAGGATCAACAGAAACACTCGTAGGTGTTGCTGACAAGTACGAAATGCTAAGATGCAATCCTGGTATCATCTACAGATTAAAGCCACAGCGCTATGCTTTTGGTTCTTGATAGACAGGTCGGTTAAAAGCCGACCTTAGGTGTCAGAAAACAGACAAATCCTTTCTAAATAGATCTAATTTATCCTATAAAACAATAAGATAACCTATATGGCATGATAGTTGCTTTTACCTGAATATCGGTAATTTATGTAAAAAAAATGTCATATTGAGGTTGAGATTATGTCTATAGGTTTTGATAAGGTTTTTGGTGTTCATCAGTACACCATGGGTATTCGAAACCAAAGAGCAGAGGTACTTGCTGGCAACCTTGCAAATGCTGATACTCCAGGTTTTAAAGCACGTGATCTTGATTTTAATATTGCATTTAAGCAGGCTGCTAATGTTCAGCTGCAAAAGCCATCTGAAATGCTTAAAACAAATGATAAGCATATGGATGAGAATTCCATATCACAGGAGCCTGAGCTTACCTTAAAATACCGTCTTCCTTATCAGGCAGATACTGGTAACGGAAATACAGTGGAAGTATCCTCTGAACGTATGAAATATATGAACAATACTATGGAATATCAGGCAACACTGACTTTTCTGAACGGCCGTATTGCAAAACTTAAGAATGCTCTGCGTACAACAGCTTAAGGAGTATTAAAATGGGATTATTCAGAATATTAGATATTGCAGGCTCCGCAATGAATGCTCAGTCAGTGCGTCTAAACGCAACTGCATCTAACCTTGCCAATGCTGAATCAGTAAGTTCATCAGTTGAAACTACCTATAAAGCACGCAGACCTCTGTTTAGTGCTGCAATGGATGAGGCTTTAATGGTTGAGAATACCCAAGGTGGAGTAACAGATCCTGTAACCGGAGAGCCCTACGGCGTTGGGGTAGCCCTCAAAGGTGTTATTGAATCTGACGCTCCAACCATTAAGGAGTACAATCCAAATCATCCTCTTGCTGACGAAAATGGGTATATATACAGACCTAATGTTAATCCTGTTGAGGAAATGGCAGATATGATAAGTGCAAACCGTTCATATCAGACTGCTGTCCAGGTAGCCGCAAATGCAAAAAAAATGATGAGTGCCACCCTGCAGCTTGGAAACAATACCAATCTTTAACCTCAAAATACTGTAGCCTTAATTAGATCTAATCATATTACTATATGGCTACAGTAACTGACGAGTGACCTCCTTAAATACTAAAGACCTTCCCATAAATAACATCCTAATCCAAAGCGCAAAAGCCTGCGGTGTTTTTTTTACAGATCTAAAGAAACTATTTCTTTGCTTTTGAGAAATGTAAAACCTCAAAATTCCAGTACACCTGTTAGTAAAAGAGCTCAAACATAGCTCATATAAAATAAAAGTGAAGTTAGATATTTGCCATATTCACAGCCTTACAGGCTAATCTTTGCCGATACGGCAGTGTGCCTTATAATTAATACAGATAAAAAAGTCATAACCGCTTTTACTCTGATATTATTTATAGATATAGATCAATATGTTAGCTTCTTAATTTTAAGGACAGACCTCAGTTGGCACATATCTTGAATTATATACACGTATATAAAAGAGAGTGGCAAGACTTGCCGGTATAAGAATTTTTTATGGAGGAAACTACGATGAGTTTCGATTACAGTACAATAGGAAAAACTTCCTCCCGAATAGCATCTGATGCAGCAGCCGCTGCGTCAACAAAAAGCAATTCAGCTCTAGATCAGGCTGACTTTTTAAAGCTGCTTACCACACAGTTACAGAATCAGGATCCAAGTGCACCTGTTGATAACAATCAGATGGTTACAACCATGTCTCAGTTATCCGTAGTTGAAAACTTAAATACCATTTCAAAGAATATGGATAATGTTGTAAGCGCTATTTCATCAAGTTCAGCACTTTCTGCATCAAGTCTGGTTGGCAGAAGTGTCCTTGTAGACACCAAAGGTGCTTTCTTTGATGGAAATAATGCAGTTACCACTATGATTGATGCCGGTAGTGGAGCCTCTGATGTGAATATTACTGTTAAAGATTCAGATGGAAGCATTGTCGCATCCTTCTCAGCAGGCGCTAACATTGAGGGAAAAATTGATTTTTCCTGGGATGGTATTAAAGATAAGGAAACTGGTGAGAAATATCCTTCTGGAATTTATACCTTCACTGCTACAGGCAATCAGGAAGGCAAGAACGTAGAGCTCCCTGTTAAGACCTATGCTACTGTAGGATCTGTTGTATTAGGCAGCACTCCATCTGAGACAAGTCTGAATCTGCTGGGTTACGGCTCTGTAACTCTAGATAAGGTTGATCAGATAGCTTTATAAGAATTCACAATATACTCTCTGTTAGAGGTGGCCTTGCCACCTCTGTCATTTTCCTGACTGACATTTCCTAATTTCCTAATCCTTTTTTTGTAACTTCCTGATAATACGCTGATTATTAAATATGGCACGTATATTGCTTTATTTTATACATGTAATGGAAAAGTCATTTTCCGGAGGTTTTAAATGGATAATTTACTGTGGATATCAATGTCAGGAGCTAAGGAAAATTTCCATAGCCTTGCTGTAAGAAGCAATAACTTGGCAAATGCCACAACCACAGGCTTTAAGGCAGACTTTGAGAACTCAAGAGCCATGTCAGTATTTGCAGATGCATATCCTACAAGAGCGTTTGCAATGACTGAAAGACCTGGCTATAACATGGATGGCGGCGCCATTGAAACAACAGGCAGAGCTCTTGATGTGGCTGTTAAGGGAGATGGTTTTATCAGTGTCTTTGATAAAGAAGGCAATGAAGCCTATACCCGTTTTGGCAGTATGGAAATTGATGTCAATGGTTATCTTAAAACATCCAACGGACTGAATGTGCTGTCAGCTGACGGAGAACCTATCGTTCTACCGGCAATGCTGTCTGATATTGCTATCAGTAAGGATGGAACTATTTCAGGCAGACCTCAGGGGGCAGATGCTAATGTGATTGAGGAGTTTGCAAGGATTAAACTTGTAAAACCTGAGGATTACAGGAATATCGAAAAAGGTTACGACGGACTTTTCCGAAATGTTGACGGCTCCTTAATGGATCAGGACAACACTGTTGCCGTTGAAAGCGGAATGCTTGAGGCATCAAATGTAAATCCAGTAGAAGAGCTTACAAGTCTCATCCGTATTCAAAGACAGTACGATACCCAGGTGAAAATGATGGAATCTGCAAGTCAGATGGATGAAAGACAGAACTCATTATTGAGCTACGATTAGCAAGGAGTAGAAAATGATCCCAGCATTATGGATTAGTAAGACAGGTCTTGATGCACAGCAGACAAATATCTCTGTTACATCAAACAACCTTGCCAACGCCTCAACAGTTGGCTTTAAGAGAAGTAGAGCAGTTTTTGAAGATCTTCTCTACCAGAAGATAAATCAGCCAGGTGGCAGATCATCTGCTGACAGCTATCTGCCAGAAGGTTTAATGATTGGCTCAGGATCAAAGGTAGTGGCAACTCAGCGTCAGTTTTCACAGGGTGATGTTGAAACCACAGACAACAGCTTTGATCTGATGATTCAGGGAAGAGGATTTTTTGAAATTGAACTTCCTGATGGAACTACAGCCTACACAAGAAATGGTCAGTTCACCAAAAATGAGGAAGGCACTATTGTTACCTCAGGTGAGGGCTATCCTCTGCTGCCTCAGATTCAGATCCCTGAGAATGCCACCTCGATGACAGTAGGCAGGGACGGCCAGGTGTCTGTAGTTATTGCCAATGAGACTGCATCTCAGGATCTTGGACAGATTACTGTAACCGATTTTATCAATCCAACCGGTTTAGAATCCATTGGTGATAACCTCTATCTTGAGACTACCGCATCAGGTGCTCCTCAGCAGGGTATTGGCGGAGAGGATGGCATGGGCGTTATCAGACAGAACATGCTTGAGACCTCTAATGTAAAGGTAACCGAGGAATTAGTTAACCTTATTCAGGCTCAGAGAGTATATGAGATGAACTCAAAGGTTCTGACAACAGTTGATTCTATGATGGGATCACTGATTCAGTCAATATAATGGCTGATTGGAGGGGGTAATATGAAGAGGCTGGTTTTAACTGTTGCATTGTCACAGATTATTTTTCTGCAGGGATGTGCTTTAGATACTTTTTCACCAAAGCCTGACGATCCGAACTTTGCACCTGCGCTGCCAGAGGAGGATTACACCAACGTTGTCCCAACAGGTGGTATCTACAATCCTTATACTCTAAATAATGGAATGTATTCAGATACTTCAGCTCATAAGGTTGGTGATATTATTTCTGTTATCTTAGAGGAATCTACCTCTGCAAGTAAAAAAGCTGGTACTGACCTTGAAAAATCAGGCAGTAACAACTATGGTGGAATACAAATTGCAGGAAAGAGTATTCATTACAAGGAATATACCCCAACACTGTCAACAAATAACTCAAATGAGTTTTCTGGCAGTGCAAAAGCCAATCAGTCAAACAGTCTGAAAGGTCAAATTTCCGTCAGTGTGGTTAAGGTCTATAATAACGGAAATCTTCAGGTGCAAGGCGAGAAATGGCTGATGCTGAATAATGGTAATGAGTATGTCCGTGTAACAGGTCTCATAAGACCTTCTGATATTAGTTCAGATAACACAGTATCATCTCAGCGTATTGCAAATGCCAGAATTCAGTACGGTGGTACAGGAGATTTTGCTGATACTCAGGAAAGAGGTTTTATTTCTCGACTGTTCAACAGTGCGTTTAATATCTTCTTCTAGTAAAAAAGTGCAGGTGGACTATGAGAATGTTTAACAGAATATGCAGGGCTTTTGTTGCAGGCATGGTACTTGTAAGCTCTTTGAGCTTTACTCAGGTACAGGCTGCAAGACTTAAGGATATCGCTTCAATACAGGGTATCCGTGAGAATCAGCTGCTAGGCTATGGTCTTGTGGTTGGTCTTGCAGGAACAGGTGAGAAAAACTCAAAGTTCACCGAGCAGAGCTTCAGATCTATGCTGAACAACTTCGGTATTAAGATTGATGAGGCCACCTCTCTTAAGATTAAGGATGTGGCTCCTGTAGCAATTCACGCAACCATGCCGGCTTTTTCTAAAACAGGACAGACAATTGACGTTACAGTATCTGCGATAGGTGAGGCAACTTCATTGAGAGGCGGTACTCTGCTTCAGAGTATGCTAAGAGGTGTTGACGGAAATGTTTATGCCATCGCACAGGGTTCACTTGTTGTAGGTGGTCTGGGTGTTGAGGGGGCAGACGGTTCAAAAGTTACTGTTAATACTCCTACAGTGGGCAGAATTGCCAATGGCGCCATTATTGAAAGAGAAGTTCCAGATAATTTCTCCCAGACTGATTCGTTTGTGTTTAATTTAAACCGTGCGGATTTTACAACAGCCAAGAATGTCGTAGATGCAATAAACAATCTCTATGGGGATGGAGCAGCTGTTGCAGAGGACTCAGCCTCTATCCGGGTAAGTGCCCCAAGAAATCCCGCTCAGAGAGTCTCATATCTCTCAACTTTAGAAAACATTGAAATTGACCAGGGCGATGACGCTGCAAGAATTGTGGTTAACTCAAGAACAGGAACCATTGTGATTGGCAGCAATGTAAGACTAAAACCTGTAGCAGTAACACATGGAGGACTTACTGTCACAGTATCTGAAGATCCAAGAGTGTCTCAGCCAAACAGTTTTTCTCAGGGCCAGACAGCAATTGTTCCTGATTCTCAGATAAATGTAAATGAGAAGCAAGGAAAGATGTTTAAGTTAGACGGTGGTGCAACTTTAGATGATCTGGTTAGAGCTGTAAATCAGGTAGGTCTTGCACCAGGTGATCTCATGTCAGTACTTGAAGCCCTGGATAAAGCCGGAGCAATTGACGGAAAACTTGAGATTATTTAAAGAATTTAAGCTCCAGATCCCCCTCACCTCTTTATCTGGAGCTTAAACCACTCTGTTTTGGCTAAATTCTCACTCTAATATCAGTCTTTTGCGCCATAACATCTTTATTTTGTACCTAAAATGCCTATTTTTAGTGGTTTATATACAGTGAGTAACTGACAAATCGTGCCTGAAGCCACAAAAAGTGTCTTTTACAGTTTTTTCAGTGTTGATTTTATAAATACTGAGTCTTATTTATTTGAACAGCTGTTTATAATATAGATTAGTTCAAATTCTAAAAAGTCTGCAATCCTTAAAAGATCATCAACTTCCTGAGCCTGCAGGATCTTGGCAATAACAGAGTTTAGCAGCTGAGGAAACTGCTCATTCATGCGAGGTGAAAGAGAGAGCACCTCCTCTACAAGAGGAG
>JBJEWX010000250.1:0-1720 GCA_051885275.1 Succinivibrio sp.
TTTTTCATAAACGCCTCTTACTGTTTCTGTATAAGATTTTAACACAGGAATTTAAGCTGATAGTGAAGGTGGCAAAAATCCTGTCATAATTATTGACAGGAATGTAAGACAGAGCTTTTCAAAAGCTAAGGAGCACCGTTCAGTTTTAGGGATAAGCTTTATTTTTCTTATGCAGAATTATGACAGGAGAAGAACAGGTAAAAACAGTTTACCAAATTGAGACCAAAGCCCCTGGCTTCAGCCATGGGTAGCTGTCAAGAAGCTATATAAAATACCGAACTAAAAAAATCTTGAAATCGTACTTAATAAGCTTTAAAATCTCATAGCTTTTAAAGGTCAATTAATGCATTAATCTATTGTATTAATGGCAAACAGCAATTAATAACAAAACAAAAGTGAGTGTAGGTCTATTTTAGACTTGCAATTTTGTTTTTTTGTCTGTAAAATGTTGACCCATTATCGCCCCGAGAGGGCACAGTTTTAATTGATTGCGGGAGCTGAACTCCTGCATTTACCTGGAGTTTGAGCATGTACGCAGTTGTTTTTTGCGGCGGCAAGCAGCACAAGGTTTCAGAGGGCGACGTGCTAAGCGTTGAGCTTCTCGATGCCCAGGCTGGCAGCGATATCGAACTGGACAAAGTTCTATTAGTTTCAGATGGTACCAACATTAAGGTTGGTGCTCCATATATTGATGGTGCAAAGGTTACCGCTAAGGTACTAGGTGCACACGGTGGTGACAAGATTAAGATTGTTAAATTCCGTCGTCGTAAGCACAGCCAGAAAGTTACTGGTCACCGTCAGTGGTTTACTGATTTAGAGATTACTGGTATCAATCAGTAATTTATAGGAGAAGGAATAAATGGCACATAAGAAAGCTGGTGGTTCCGTTCGTAACGGTCGTGATTCCAATGCCCAGCGTTTAGGTGTAAAGGCTTATGCTGGTGAGACAGTAACTGCAGGCAGCATTATTGTTCGTCAGCGTGGTACCCACTTCCACGCAGGTGCTAATGTTGGTTTAGGCAAGGATGATTCATTATTTGCCAAGGCTGACGGTAAAGTATCATTTGTTACCCGTGGCCCTAAGGGTCGCAAGTTCGTTGAGATCGTTCAGACTCAGCAGTAATTTGCAGTACAGGTAAAGTAAAGGGCTCGCTGATGCGGGCCTTTTTAGTATATAGTTTTCATATGGCGCATTGTTGCCATCATAATTTCGGAGGTATTAAGGTGAAGTTTGTAGATGAAGCCATAATCCGTGTTGAAGCCGGTGATGGCGGCAATGGTGTTGTAAGTTTCAGACGTGAAAAGTATGTTCCACGTGGTGGTCCTGATGGCGGCGACGGTGGTGACGGCGGTAACGTCTATCTTAAGGCGGATACCAATCTAAATACCCTTGTCGACTATCGTTTTACCAAGTTCCAGAAAGCGGAGCGTGGTCAGAACGGTCAGTCTGCTGACTGTACGGGGGCAAGAGGAGCTGATAAGATCCTGCCCGTGCCTGTAGGCACACGTGTTACCGATGTGGCCACAGGTGAGATTATCGGTGATCTAAAGCATGAAGGAGAGATCCTGTGTGTAGCCCGTGGCGGCAGACACGGCTTTGGCAATACCCATTTTAAGTCTGCCACAAACCAGGCCCCAAGACAGAAGACTAACGGCACCCCGGGTGAGAGACGTCAGTTGAAGCTTGAAATGCTGCTTGTTTCTGATGTTGGTCTGGTTG
>JBJEWX010000251.1:0-7244 GCA_051885275.1 Succinivibrio sp.
TATACATATCATCTAGAACACTTGGAAGCACAAGAGGTGTACAAGACGGCAAGGTGCACCAGAAATCATAGAGTTTAGATTCACCTGTTACACAGAATTTTATATAGGCAATCTGGGATGTTGCCTTGAAGGTCATCAGATAGTATCCGTCTTCTTTAAAGTCAGCGTCTGAAAGCTTTAAAGGGGTTGTTTCAAGCAGTTTTCCATAACAGGAAATATCAATCAGCGTTGGTGGAGGAACAGTAAAGCAGTCATCCACTTTTTCATACTCTATTTTTATATAAGGGTTACATCTTGCCTCTAAAAAAATGCGTCTTTCAAGAACTACCCGACCGTTGCCCCTACATTTTTGGCAAGGGATCTTTTTTGTTTTTCTGCAGGTAGGACAGTCAATAAAACCTGTTCTTTTGCATCGGCTGCATCCGCCTTCTTTACCCTGACAGGAAGGACAGAGGATCAGTCCGTATCCTGAACAGTTTGGACAGTCGACCTTCTGAGCTCCACGACAATCAGGGCATAGACACTGAGCCTTAGCTTGCCTTATTGATAATCTGTTAACCTTGTTTGCCAGCGCAAATATTTCTGAAGGAGATTTACTCTCAAGAGAATGTGAAAAAATGCGACGGGTTTTCATATCCTTCTCGAGTTCTTCTGTATTAGCTTTATCAAACTCACGAAGTCCATCATCATCTAAAAGATCACTACCGGCATAAGAACGCAAGACCGTATCTTTTCGTACAACAGTAAAATACCAGCTTGCAGTAAAAACCACATCAAGCTCTGTATTCAAAGGATCTCCAAAGGCCACCTCATCATTTCTGATGTCGACCTGTGCTAGCATCTGTTGAACGGCTGATTTTACGTCTGTAGGCATGATAATCTCTCAATTTGCTGATGTGGTTATTATACCTATTACTATTAGAGCGATAAAGAATGAGCCAACAATAAGTCTTATAGAATGAACAGCCTCCGCTGTCAGAGATGGAACCTTTTTAAACCGATGCGTCAACTTTAAAAGACTCACAGCTGAATAGTATGTCCAGTTCTTAGTCAAACTTACTGATGTGAAGGCACAGATCAGAGCTGAAAATGACATTACAATAATAATTCCGAATATGTTCGGACTAAAGTAGGATATAAGCACTGATACCATCCAGGTTGCCAGGGTAATTCCAGCCCATATCATTTTTGAATTTGGATTTAGAACCATCAGCATAGGAATAAAGGCAATCAGATTTTTGGCAAAATTCCTCGCAAAATCATCTGACACATAACCATGTGCATTTTCAGATAGAACATCAGTTATCTTATCTAGCAATTCCTGCTTCACCTTACTTCTGATATAGTTAAGCTTAGAGCTTTCCTTTTTCGCCTGAGAGTTTATTAGAGAATCGACTGTTACGCCCTGTTTAACAGCCTGCTCTTTTGCAATCTCAAGCTCATGATTCTCAATAGTGCGGATGGTCTTAGCCAAAATTGCCTTTGAAGAGAGAACCTTCACGCACTTTATCTTTTCATTTACGTCATCTGTGGAGGAGTACAGGGTATCTGCCAAAAGATTTGACTCTTCAGCAAATACATAATCAAGAACAGGCGGTTTGCATATTGAATAAAGATTGGTTTTTCCGCAGATTATAAAATCAAATGGCTTTGATACCCCTTCTAGAGTTACATGCACTGCATAGCAGGGAGCAGTGCCTGCAAAGGTAACACAGTATCCTTTTGGGGTTTCATTTCCTGATGAGGCATCTGAGAATTCTGCTGCACTTATAATTGCTTTTTCATCCTCTTTTGAAAAGGAGGTAATAGGCTTGTCTGAGCCTGGAACCTTTAAAGAGAGTGATATATCCTTTGTACAGGAGGCATCATAGATGATCTCTCTATCTACAGTATGCTCTCCTTTTCCGTTACATTCATGGCATTTTGCTTTACCTGAGCCAGAACAGCGGGAACATCTGACACGACCTTCTCCATGACATACTGTACAGGAGTTATCCATTCCACCACAGGCAGGACAGACAACTCTGCCCTTACCGTTGCATTCTTCACAGGCTACGGTTCCTGAGCCATGACAGTTTTTACATCTGGTTTTTCCTATCGCGTTTATACGGTTAAAGCAGACAATCTGACCAGCAAGGCTGTTGAGCAATTCAAATTTTGCCTCAGATATGTGTTTGATGAAATCTTTGGTCTTTGCGCTGTCCTTTTCCAGCTCCTTTGTATTTGCAAGAGTAAACTCATCCAGCGCGCTCATAGACATTACATGAGTTTCATCACTCACTGAATGAAGAGGCTTGTCAGAGCATCTGCATTTAAATTTCCAGTTCATTACATAAGTTACAGAAGCAGAAAATTCTAATAGCTCTGATATTCTGAAATTTGCTTTTGGAACTCCGCATCGTGAAAAAATAGAGGACACTATGTCATGCATTCTTCGTGTAAGATTTGCATGTCTTTCATCCTCCAAAGGCTTTGCTACATCCTGCAAACCAGAGGTCTCCGAATTTAAATTCTGTTCTAAAGCTGGTTCCTGTTCCATCTGTGTGAACCTTAAAATAATATTTATTAGTCTAACGGCAATATCATATAGTACTTAAGATCATTTTTCCGTAACATTCTGACATAGAATCTGTAAAATCTTCATATAAAAGGCCGCCTGCACCTTAGTAAAATGAATAACATTCTTACCGTCAAAACAGAGAAATCTGTCATTTAGAGCTAAGGACATGTCAAACCCTGACCTTTTAAAGGATTTTCCGCTGCTTATCTGAATTATCTGCTTGTTTGTAATAATCAGAGTATAAGGCTCCTGTGACAGGTTCAAAGAAAGGTATCCAGCAAGCTTAACTAAAAAGTTCCACTTTAAAAGATTTTCTGTAATAAGCTTTCCTGAGATAACAGTAATAACGTATTCGTCATCGTCACATACAAAATCATCCTGCTCTATGACGTACCTGAGCAATGCCTTATTATTCTGGGTTACTTCAAGGGCGTTGCAGCCTGCAAGAAATTTGGCTACCGGATATGGGATATTTTCAATTCCCATCTTAAGATTCTTTGCAAGTATGGCTGTATTTTCAATAAACTTAGGCAGGTTTTCAGATATTTTTTCAAGATAGTTTTCTCTCATCATGTATTTTATTGTAAAGATGAGCTGAGCCCTGATATCAACAGCCCCGTCTATCACCCATGGCAGTGTTCTAAACTTGTTTTCAACAGTCTTTACATCCTCACTAAGCAGTGATTCAGCAAGCTTTGGGAAAGCTTTCTCTCTTGCAAAGATCTCTTTGAAAAAGAGCTTTGGGCCAAGCTGTCCTATACGCTTTTTGTAGTTGTATAAAAAACCGTAATCATTGACTGCCGGGGTATTTAACAGTTTATCCTCTGTAAGATAGATCCTTGCATCTGTTATAAACTCCTTTGATGGACAGTCATTCTCCTTTAAAACCAGGTAAAAGGAAACAGCTAGAGGAAGAAGACCTAAAATGAACGGATACATTCCATTGTCAAAGTCACCATCCCATAAAAATGGTAGAGACACAAACAGATTAATCCAACCGTACCAGCCCAAAAATGCCTGAACAGGACTGACCTCTACGCTGTCAGGAAACACAAACATTGAATAGCGAGGACTAATTGCTGTCATTGCAGCAGAAATTAAAAACAGCAGAAATAATATTGAACCCATACCAAAACCTGAATTTTATTAAACCAGGAACAAAATATCAGATTTTTATCTAAGATACCGTGACTTAAATAGAGAAACACCGTATTAGAACAAAGATTTTCATGTCGCTCTACTTTAGAGCATCTCAATCTGAGGAGATTGGTTCAATATTATTTACAGCCACTATTGTGGAGCAATTCATCCCAATCGCCTATAGAGGCGGGGGAATTCTTGCTAGATAAAGTTAAAAATTAAGTACCGGCTTTTACAAAATATGCCGGAACCCAAAATATCAGGTGACAGAGTTAATATCTAACTATGCTCAGGATAATCCTCTAGGATCCTTTTTAGCTCATTTGATATTCTCTTGTCAGAGACAGAGATCTTTACCCCAAGCTGCTGCGCAAAATAAGACACCCTAAGCTCTTCTATCATCCACTTTACTTCTGTCAGAGCATTAGGTATCGCCTGATTTTTATATCTTGAGACGGTGTTTTTATATAGCTCCTGTATTTCCTCAATTTTTCTTGTATACATTAGATCACGGTTAACATCTCTTGAGAGTTTTTCTATTCTTAAGATTATCGCATCTAGATACCGTGGCATCTGAGATAGATGCTCAAGCTTTGTTGAACTGATAAACCCCTTGTAGACAAGAGAATCCAAGTGGGCTGAAATATCCTTGTAACTGTATGCTACCGCAAGATTTATCTTTCCCTTTAAAAGTCTCTTTATCTCATGCGTCTTTAATAGGATCCTGTCTATATGTTCACAAAGCGAAAGAGCCTTTTCATTTAGCTGAGCTCTGACCTTTTCATAAAGTTTTTCAAACCCGTCTTCATCATAGACAGGTGCATTGTTCTCCTCCATAATCAAAGAGATTGCTCCTAGCATCAGATCATTGATTAAATCTTTGACTGATCCTAAAGGCTGGTAGTACATTGCAAGTTTTGATTTATTAGGCAGATGCTGCTCTAAATATGAGGTTGGATCCTTTATGCAGAGGGAAAGCAGCTTTCTCTGTCCAAGCCACATGGCATTTTGCTGTTTGTATTTACTGTCATACAGCTCAAGGGTTACTCCATCCCCTCTGTCGGTTAATGCCGGATATGCTGTTATCTCAATTGATCCCTGATGGCTTACCTTCTCCTTAGGAATTGTGCCAAATACCCATGATGAACTTTTTATCTCATGCTTTGTGCTCTTGACACTCTTGTGCAGAACTTCTCTAATCTCCCCCTGTACACAAGCACTTAGGGCCTCAAAATTTCTGCCCTTTTTGATAATTCTGCCTTTTTCATCCTCAAAGGCAAAAAGCATTTGCAGATGCCTGTCAATTAGTGTTCTGTCAAAGTCGCTTTCAGTTATAATCTCCCCTCCCATTCTTGTAAGCTCCTTTGCACATCTTACATAGAGATCATCACTCGTATTATCTGCTATTGATTCCATCAGAGCTTTTGCAAAATCCGGAGCCGGGATCAGATTTTTTCTTAAGCGTTTTGGCAAAGACTTGATAAGAGATGTTAAAAGCTCCTGTCTTAGGCCTCTTATCTGATAGGCAAACTCCTTTGGATTTATTTTATTGACAACAGCAAGAGGGATGTGAACAGTCACTCCGTCATCTTTGGAGGTTGGATCAAAAACATATGACAGCTTTAACTTAAACTTATCCTGAATCCAGTACTCAGGAAAGTCAGCTTCGCAAACTGTATCAAAACTGTCCTTAGTTACAAGCTCCAGTGAAAAATCAAGATAATCAGGATCGGTCTTGCTCTTTTCACGCCACCATTTATCAAAATGACGGACAGATACAATATTGTCAGGCAGCCGCTTATCGTAAAACTCTTCTAATACAGAGCCGTCAACCAAAAGATCTCTGCGTCTTAGCTTATCCTCCACATGAACCACTTCATCAATAAGCTCAAGATTTCTTTTAAAGAAGGCATGCTTTAACTCAATCTCACCTGCAACCAGTCCATCTCTGATAAAAAGCTGTCTGCACAGTTTTTCGTCAATATGAGAGTACTGAACCTTTCTTCCTGCAACTACAGCCAAACCGTATACTGAGATAGTCATACTAGAGAGCACAGCCCCCTGCTTCTTTGACCAGTAAGGCTCCCCATAATGTCTTTTTATAAGGTGCATAGCAAGACTCTCCACCCAAATAGGATCGATTGCGGCAACGGTCTTTGCAAACAGACGGCTGGTTTCATTTAATTCCTGCGCACAGATCCATTTGGTCTTCTTTTTAAAGAGTACCGAGGATGGGTGGATTGTAAATTTTACACCTCTGGCCCCAAGATACAGGGCCTTGTCATTATCATCATAATGACCTATCTGGGATAAAAGACCTGAAAGTACAGCACGGTGGATTGAATCATAATCTGCAGGTTTTTCATTAAATCTGTACTTTAAAACCTGGCAGGTGGCTCTAAGCTGACGCAGCAGATCAAACCACTCTCTTACTCTAAGATAAGATATAAACTCTGACTTAAGTTTCTTTTTGAAAGCCGATGCACTCATCTGTTTCTGGGTGTCACATATATAGTGATACAGATTAAGATAACTTAAAAAGTCAGACTTCTCATCATCAAAACGATGATGGGCCTGTCTGCTCTGTTCCTGACGGTCAAGGGGTCTTTCACGGGGATCCATTACTGCAAGTGCAGAGACAATGATTAGGACTTCACAAAGACAGCCCTCACGGTCTGCCTGAATAAGCATTCTTGACAGTCTTGGATCAGCAGGGATCCTAGATAGAGCCTCACCGGTTTTGGTAAGCTTAATCTCATCGGTTGACAGACCTCTAGAATCACTGATTGCACCAAGCTCCTCTAAAAGTCTTATACCGTCTGTGATCTGTCTTGTCTCAGGCGGATCTATAAATGGAAATACCGCTATATTGCCAAGATGAAGAGAAACCATCTGCAGAATTACAGCTGCAAGATTGGTGCGTTTTATTTCAGGATCGGTAAAATCAGGACGTGCGGCAAAATCCTCCTGAGAATACAGTCTTACGCACACACCGTCACTGACACGTCCGCATCTGCCCTTTCGCTGATTGGCGCTGGCCTTTGAAATCTTTTCAACCGGAAGTCTTTGAACCTTTGTCCTAGGAGAGTAGCGGCTTATTCTTGCAGTACCAGGATCAATTACATATCTTATAGATGGTACTGTAAGAGAAGTTTCAGCAACGTTTGTACACAGGACTACTCTGACAGTTGAATGAGGTGCAAAAATCTTATTCTGCTCGGATGCTGCAAGTCTTGCATACAAGGGAAGGATCTCTGTATTTGGAAGATGAGCCTTTTTTAAGAAGGCGGCAATATCCATAATCTCTCTTTCACCTGGCAGAAACACAAGGGTATCACCTCTTCCATGCTCCTTAAAAAGGTACTTTAATGCTCTTAGGATACCGTTTCTAAGATCAAGCTCGTTTTCCTCTGTCTCCTCATCTTCAGAAGATGGCTCCATTCCCATAGGCATATATTTAACTTCTACAGGATAGGTTCTTCCGGAAACCTCTATTACAGGGGCATCATTAAAGTGGGCGGAGAATTCCTTTGTGTTGATTGTT
>JBJEWX010000252.1:0-1712 GCA_051885275.1 Succinivibrio sp.
AATTATTCTGTTTATCTGAATTTGTAAAGACTAATTATTGTTTTGGATTTCTGATGCTCAAAGATTTTTTGACTATTACTGATGAAAGACTAAACTCACCTGTTACAGATACTTTTGTTAACAGCAAAGAATCGATTGCTATTAATATTCAGAACGCAATGAGTGTTTCTGAGTATCTTAAAATCACTGACAGAGCAGTAAAAAATTTAGGAACTGCAGTTGTCACTGGCGAGATTAGTGAAGTTAAAAAATATAATCATCTTTACTTCAAGATAAAGGATGAATACTCTTATGTTGACTGTGTGATGTGGAGCTCTAATGTTGCAGCTTTACAATTTGAACCACAGATTGGGCAGAAGGTTGTAATTGTCGGTACAAGCTCAGTATATCCTAAAACAGGGCAGTTCAAACTTATTGCCAATTCAATGAAACAGGCTGGTCTTGGTCCTATCATGGAGCAGTTAAGGCTGCTAAAGGAGAAACTGACAAATGAAGGGGTATTTTCCTTTCACAAAAGACCAATTCCTAAATTTGTTAACACTGTAGGGGTAATTACTTCTGCTGAAGGTCGTGTTTTTCATGATATAAGCACAACCATGAATAGCAGAAACTGCGGGGTAAATATCAGACTGTACCCGGCGTCTGTTCAGGGACCTGAAGCAGTTCCCTCTTTACTTGAAGCCTTGAAACTTGCAAATGAGGAAAACTGTTGTGAGGTCCTAATTATAGGAAGAGGCGGTGGCTCGTTCGAAGATTTACTGCCATTTTCTGATGAAAAGTTAGTTAGAGCAGTTGCAAGCAGCAATATTCCTATCATTTCTGCGGTAGGACATGAACCCGATTATGCCTTAACTGATTTTGCATCTGATGTTAGAGCTCCAACTCCAACAGGAGCAGCTCAGCTAGTTACTGCAGTTACAAAAGATGAACTGTACAACAGTATTTTTAAATATATTGAGCATTTTGATAATCAGATAGACTCTTTATTAGACAGGCTTAATTTTAAGTTAGATTCCACATCTAAGAGACTCAATGCAGGCAGTCCTGTTACTCATTTAAATAAGAAATTATCTGATCTTAACTATGCTGTATCATCTTTAGACAGAGCCTTTGATAATCTTGTTAATCAAAAGAGACTGCTTGTTAACAGCTATCTTCAGAAACTCTCAAATTATGAACCCTCATCAATTATTGCAAAACAGAGCGGTAAGCTTTCAGATCTGGCAAAAAGGATAGATCAGGCACTTATCAGTTCCCATCAGAATTTAGAGAATAGACTTGATTTTAAAGCTACCGTTTTTAGACTTAATATGCTGATTGATGGTCACCTAAACAGCATGAACAGTCAGTTAACTGATAAGGTAAACCGTATATCACAAACTGATATTCCACTTAGATTAAGTTCGGTCGATTCCAAATTTAGGGCTCTGCTATCAAAATTAGAGGCTTTAAATCCTCTTTATATTCTTAACAATGGTTATTCAGTTACCTTTAATGAGTCAGGAAAGAGTATAAGTGCCAAGGAGGCTCATGAAGGGCAGATTATCACGACTCTTTTAAAAGATGGAAAGCTTGTTTCAAAAGTTCAAAAGATTACCTTAACTAAGGATAGCCAAAATGAGAAGATTTAAGTCCTTATTTATCGCATTTGTCTTTTGGTTTTGTGCTTGTGCTTCATATGCGGCTCCTTCCTATGAGGCTGTGATAGACAG
>JBJEWX010000253.1:0-1711 GCA_051885275.1 Succinivibrio sp.
TTATCATCCAGATATTTAATGGAGAGACTCTTATCAACAAAGGCCTGTTTTTCCTGACGGAATAAATTAAAAGTAACCTGTCCATAAGGATTATTAAGTAGTTTAACTGTACTCTCTGACATATTGCTGTTTCCTAAATCTTTGATGTCTTCATTATAGCAGATATGTGGTTTAGCTGTTGGTTTGGGAGTAAGGTGCTGCAGGAGTAGGGGGGGGAGAGAGATAAAAATAGCTGAAAAAACGCATGATAACTCTTTTTATCTTTTTTGCGATATTTAGATCAGTACTGAATTTTTTTTCAAAAAATCTGATAACATCATGAGATTAATTACGATTCACCTTTAGATAACTAGCAAAATAGACTTGATTGTTATCTGCAAAAATGAGGCATAGTTATATGAAAGACTTTACATTGCACCTTCCTACAAAAATCCTTTTTGGTAAAGATAGAATCAACGAACTTCCTGACTTTACCGCCGCCTATGGAAAAAAGGTTTTACTGACCTATGGTGGTGGTAGCATCAAGAGAATAGGTTTATATGAAAAAATTAAAGATCTGTATTCGGACTGTCAGATCTTTGAGCTGTCTGGAATTGAGCCTAACCCAAAGATTAGCTCTGTAAGAGCAGGTGTTGAGATCTGTAAAAAAGAGAAGATTGATTTTATTTTGGCCGTAGGTGGTGGCAGTGTATTAGACTGTTCTAAGAATATAGCCTGTGGTGCTTTTTATGACGGCGATCCATGGGAGCTGGTGTTAGACTGTTCAAAGGTTGGCAAAACACTGCCAATTTTTTCAGTATTAACCCTGTCAGCAACCGGCTCAGAGTATGACAATTCAGCTGTTATCTCAAATGATGAAACTAATGAAAAACTGCCATTGTTTGGTAACTTGAACCCTGTTGTATCTGTATGTGATCCAACTTACACCTTTACAGTTCCTGCAAATCATACTGCAGCTGGTGCAGCCGATATTATGTCTCATGTTTTTGAGGAGTATCTGGTTGAGCAGGGAACCTTACTATCAGACGGCTTTTGTGAGTCAATGCTAAGGACAGTAATTAAGTACGCTCCAATTGCTATTGCTAATCCAGAAGATTATGAGGCAAGGGCTGAACTTATGAATGCAAGTTCATTTGGCTGTTGTGGTCTTTTAGGAATGGGACGAAGCGGTTCTCCATGGGTCTGCCATGCTCTAGAGCATGAACTGTCCGCATACTATGACATTACCCACGGTGTAGGTCTTGCTATACTAACTCCTTATTGGATGCGATTTTCATTAAACGAGAAAACAAAAAAGAGATTTGCTGATTATGGCCGACATGTTTTCAATCTGATTGGAGATGATGATTTTGAAGTTGCAAATGAAGCAATTGCAAAGACCGAAGCTTTTTTCAGAAGCATTGGACTTCCTTCAAGATTATCAGAAGTGGGAATTGATGACAGTCACTTTGAAGCTATGGCAGAGCACATTCAGAAATTCTGGTTTGCAGATCTGAAAACAGCAATTTACCCTTTAGGCAGGGAAGAGATTGTTTCAATATACAAAAACGCTTTGTAATAAAAGACAAATAAAACAGTGAAGGGAGCCTCGGCTCCCTTTTCATATTCTGTGTACAATAAAAAAGGCTTAAAAAAGCGATTCCTAAAATCAGCCTAAAAAAAAATAAAAAATTGTTTGACAAAGAATTTAAAAAGACTATAATGCATTTCC
>JBJEWX010000254.1:0-1711 GCA_051885275.1 Succinivibrio sp.
GCACCGCCTAGGCAGTCAGCTCCCCTGTAGAAAACAACCGACTGACCTGGGGCAACAGCTGCAACCGGATTTTTAAACATAACCCTAAGTTTATTGTCTTCTTTAAACACAGTACATTCAACATCCGGCTGACGATAGCGGATTTTGCAGGTGCACAAAAAAGGATAGCTGTCAGGTTCAGTGATAAAAGTCTCGTTGACCGCTTCAAGTCCTATGGAGTACAGTGCCGTATCGTCGTTACCCTCTGCAACAATCAGTTCGTTGTTTTTAATATCTTTTTCAACAACATACCAGGGTTTGCCGTTGCCGTCTTTTGTACCACCTATATGGAGACCTTTTCTCTGACCTATGGTGGCATACATCAGACCGTCATGTCTGCCTACAATTTTTCCATCAACACTTCTGATGTTGCCTGGGGTTGCAGGAATATATTTTGATAAAAACTCGTGAAACCTCTTTTCTCCAATAAAGCAGATACCGGTTGAGTCTTTCTTTTTGGCAGTTGCAAGACCTAATGACAGGGCAATCTCTCTTACCTTTGTTTTCTCGATATCACCTACAGGAAAGAGCACTCTGTTTAAAACGGAGCCGTCAATTGCATGCAGAAAATAGCTCTGATCTTTATTTTTATCAAAACCGCGTAAAAGATGTGCCCTAGGAGTATTAAAGCTTCTCTGACAGTAATGACCGGTAGCTATGTAGTCGGCCTTTAATACTGAAGTTGCATAATCCATGAAGGCTTTGAACTTTATTTCCTTGTTGCACAGAATATCCGGGTTAGGGGTTCTTCCTGCCTTGTATTCAGATAAAAAAATCTCAAAGACATTATCCCAGTATTCAGCTGCAAAATTTATGGTCTTAAGTTCTATTCCAAGTTTGTCGCAGACCTTTTGAGCATCCTCTCTGTCTTTTGCGGCTGCACAGTAGCTGTCAGTGTCATCCTCTTCCCAGTTCTTCATAAAAAGGGCGGTGACCTTCATGCCATTCTGCTTTAGGAGTGCTGCACTTACAGAAGAGTCAACTCCACCTGACAGACCAAGTACCACGTGCTGGCCTGAGAGTTTTTCATAAGGTATTTTAGCCTCAAATTCCATGCTCTAATCTCTATGGATGAATACTCTTGATAAGTGACAGAGGGTATCTTTGACCTGCAAAATAGGCATCAAAGTTCTGACCTACAAGACGGGTTCTCCAGTTTTCTCTGCCATTATAGATTTCTTCTTTTGTGTACCACTTGACCGCCAGGATCTCATTGTCAGGATCATCAGGATCCATGCTGTCGGTGTAGTTTTTGAGTTTAGCTTCAAAACAGAAACGGTAGATAGTCTCGTTATCCTTTACATAGTCACTGATTGACACAAGACTTACAAGCTCAATATCGCAGCCTGTCTCTTCATGGCCTTCACGGACTGCAGCCTGTTCAATTGTTTCTTTTGCATCAATATGACCGCATGGATTGCCAAAGACCAGACGGTTGTCCTGATCTTCGTTGTATTCTTCTACAATGAGGAATTTACCTTTGTGCTCAATAATAAGAGCAACGGTTGCGTATGGTTTGAATCTTTGTGACATTATTTTTTTCTCCAGCAGACACTAATTCTATCAGATTTCAATACCTTTTTTGAAATTTTGTGATACGGCATGAACCGCCGGTTGCACTAAAATAGAGTATTTTCCCCATAACAAGTGTTTGCTTTGATAAAAAGAATAA
>JBJEWX010000255.1:0-1711 GCA_051885275.1 Succinivibrio sp.
TTAAAACATTCACTTGTCTCCAAAACACAGGTCTTCTTACACGTTTAAGTTACATATGAGGTATCAGGAAAAAGAAAAAAGAAAAAAGGGGCAACAGGCCCAATTCTCTCTTTGGATGATTTATAATGTGGGTGTGAAAGAGGAAATGGGTGTTAAAAAGATCCGCTTTACCCAAAACTGCGGTATCGGTGTAAAACCAATGTCAAAGGCCGGAACACAAAGACTTATTGGTGCAGCCTTTGAGTATGCAATTGACCATGACAGAAAATCTGTAACCATTGTTCATAAGGGCAACATCATGAAATTTACAGAAGGTGCCTTCAAGAACTGGGGTTACAAGCTTGCTGAGGAAAAATATGGCGCAACAAAGGATGAAAACGGAGTAGTAAGTTTTGTAAATCCAAAGAACGGCAAAAAGATTGTTGTAAAAGACTGCATCGCAGATGCTTTCTTACAGAACATTCTTTTATATCCTCAGGATTATGATGTTGTATGTGCCATGAACCTCAATGGAGATTATATTTCTGATGCCCTGGCAGCAGAGGTTGGTGGTATTGGTATTGCTCCAGGCGCAAACATTGGTGCTGACAGCGCAATCTTTGAGGCAACCCATGGTACAGCTCCAACTATTGCAGGTACTGGTAAGGCAAACCCAGGTTCAATCATTCTGTCAGCTGAACTGATGCTCCGTCACCTAGGATGGGAAGAGGCAGCTGATCTGATTGTTATGGCAATGGAAAAGGCAATCACCTCAAAGAGGGTAACCTCAGACTTTGCAGGTTTAATGGAAGGCGCAACCACCCTGACAACCTCAGAGTTTGGTGATGAACTTGTAAAATACCTGTAGTTGCCCCGTAGGTAAATTTTTATAATCTAGAGGTATTGTTAATCAATCTAAAGCTCAGATTATCGTGTGCAATCTGGGCTTTTTACTTTTCGTTCACTGCTGTCAAAGCCCATTTAACAATTTCCTTTTCATCAGCAAAGCTGCCAAAACGCATGCCCTCACTCCACTGTCCCCCATCAGCCATTTTTTCAAGGAGCTTAGCACTTTGTCCTAGAGGAGAACTTGCAGAGGTTGCAAATGGTATGACTTTTTTTCCTTTAAAACTGTTGGAGTTTATGAATGTATCTATTGGCCAGGCGGCAATTCCCCACCAGATAGGATAGCCTACAAAGACTGTATCGTATCTGTCAAAATTCTCAATCTTTGCGTTAACAAGTTTTACCTTTCGTAACTCTAAAGAGTCATGCTCTCTTGATACTCTAGAATTCTGATCTCTCCAGTTAAGATCCTCATCAGTATATGGCTTTGCAGGTAAAAGCTCGACCACCTCAGCCTTAAGTGTTTTTGCTATAGTCAAAGCCGCTCTTTGTGTGCATCCGGTAGCTGAGTAGTAGACAACCAGAGTATCTGCCTGAGCCGAACCTGTGGCTATCAAGGCTGAGAAAAGAACATTTTTAAGCATTTTTTTCATAAAACACCTCATATTTGACATTAGCATGTATGAATGGTACTTTTGACAGTATAAAACCTAAAGTTAACTTTAGGTCAAGAATAAAAGAGAAAATATCATGGAAAAGAATATTGGTGAGGTATCAAGACAGTTCAATATTCCTGTCTCTACATTAAGATACTATGATCAGGAGGGGCTCTTTCCTGATCTTGCAAGAAAAGGCAGTATCCGAAAATTTTCAGAGAGGGATGTTG
>JBJEWX010000256.1:0-1707 GCA_051885275.1 Succinivibrio sp.
TAAATGATCTTTCTTTTGAGGAGGATGTTGACGAGGAAATCTTCTCACAGGGAATAGTAGCGGCCTCTGCAATAAAAATAGTTGCTCAACGTCGAATGGATGAGGCAACCTTGGCAGGTCAGACTGAAAAGGTAAGAGATATCAGAGATTTTGCAGGTATCCTCATTACCAGACTAGTTCACCTTTCTCCAAAAGAATCCGAGTTATCATCACCTGTGGTATTAGTGGTCAAAAGCATGCCTGCAGCCTTAGTGGCTGAAATGCCTCACGAAAAAATAGCGGGCTTTGTTTGTGTTGATAATGCCACCTCAGCCCATACAGCGATTCTTGCAAGAGATCTTGGCATCCCTGCTGTAATAGATGTTAATCTTGACTTAAATGATGTTGACGGGCGCACAATTATTGTTGATGGTCAGAATGCAGAAGTCATTGTTGATCCGTCATCGAGTGTAGTTGATGAATACATGCAGCTCATTTCCCAGTCAAGGCAGCAGCATGCTCTTTTTGAATCGGAAAAATATGAGAAGGGAATTACCCTCGATGGACAGAGGGTAAATATTCAGTTAAATGCCGGTTTGAACCATGAGGGAGATGATCTTGCATCTCAGACAGACGGAATTGGTCTTTACAGAACTGAAATAGCTTTTATGCTGAGCAACTCAATGCCATCAGAAGAGCAGCAGATAACCTGGTATAAAACTCTTCTTTCTCAGTTTGCGGGTGTTCCTGTTTGCATGAGAACCTTAGATATTGGAGGTGACAAGAGTCTTCCTTATCTGCCAATAGAAGAAAAACAGAACTCTGCGTTAGGCTGGCGAGGAGTCAGAGTCTGCATCGATCAGCCTAACCTGCTAAAGACACAGCTTAGAGCAATGATAATTGCCAATATTGAGTATGGAAATCTTGAGATAATGCTTCCAATGGTTTCAAGACTCGAAGAAGTGCTGATTGTAAAGCGGATTTTAAAAGAAGCTATTCGTGAGGTTGAGGAAGAACACAGAAAAGTCATTCCACGACCAAAATTTGGCGTAATGATTGAGGTCCCTTGTGTAGCTCTCATCCTAGATGAACTTGCCGCTGAGTGTGATTTCTTCTCAATAGGATCAAATGATCTGATACAGTATATGTTTGCAGCAGACAGATCAAATCCAAGAGTGTCAAAGATCTTTGATCCTTTTAATCCTGCAGCTCTACGCTGCTTTAAATTCCTTTTGGACAAGACAAGGAATCTTGACCGTCCGATTTCTGTATGTGGTGAACTTGCAGGTTCCCCTATAGGTTCATTACTGCTGATGTCGCTTGGTTACCGAAATCTTTCAATGAATTATTCTCAGATCGCAAGAGTTAAATATATAACCCGCCACATAAACGTTGCAGATCTGATGAGTATTGGTAAAAAGGCCTTAACTCTCAATTCAAGTGTCAAGATTAAGAGCCTGTATGTAGAATACGCAAAAGCACAGGGTCTAGCTTCAGTGATAGATCCTAAAAACTATGATCAGAACAGGAGCTGATTGCCGTGAAGGTATACTTGGATTTATTAAAAAAAATCATGGAAGAGGGAACAGACCGAGAGGATAGAACAGGAACAGGAACCCGCTCTATTTTCGGAACTCAGATGCGTTTTAATCTTGAGGAAGGTTTTCCTCTTGTAACCACCAAAAAGTGTCATCTAAAATCAATTATCCATGAACTGCTGTGGTTTAT
>JBJEWX010000257.1:0-7203 GCA_051885275.1 Succinivibrio sp.
AGGAGGAACGATGTACTCACCAGTAAAGATTGAAGTATCAAATGCTGTAAGTGCAGGATTCTCCTCAGTAACAGATGCTTTTAAATCATCAAGTTTCTGATAGATAAGTGCATCTGCGTCAATTTCTTTACAGATTTCCTCATTAGTTCTGCCAAAGGCAATCAGCTCCTTGGAGGTTGGCATATCAATACCATAGATGTTAGGATATCTGATTTCAGGAGAGGCAGAGGCAAAGAATACTTGTTTTGCTCCAGCTTCCCTTGCCATCTGAACAATCTGCAGAGAGGTTGTTCCTCTTACAATTGAATCATCAACCAGCAGCACATTCTTGCCTGCAAACTCTGCAGGAATTGGGTTTAACTTGCTTCTTACAGACTTCTTGCGCTGTTTCTGGCCAGGCATAATGAAGGTTCTGCCAATATATCTGTTCTTTACAAAACCCTGACGGTAAGGAACACCTAGAGTTCTTGCGATCTGTACAGCAATATCAACTGAGGTGTCAGGGATAGGAATAACAACATCAATCTTAAGATCCTGATGCTCATTTTGGATCTGCTGAGCAAGTTTGGTTCCCATACGGACACGGGTAGCATAAACAGAAGCACCGTCAATGATAGAATCAGGGCGGGCAAAATATACATACTCAAAGATGCAGGAATTTAAGGAAGGATCCTTTGCACAGATCTTAGAATAAAGCTTGCCGTCTTTGGTGATCAGTAAAGCTTCACCTGGTTTTACGTCACGAACAAGCTTAAAGCCGCTTACATCAAGAGCAACGCTCTCTGAGGCCACCATATATTCGGTCTTGCCGTTTTCATCAGTTTTAGAGCCTAAAACCATAGGACGAATTCCAAATGGATCTCTAAAGGCAATCAGACCTACCCCTAAAACTAAGCTTACTACAGCATAACCGCCTTTAATCTCGTCATAAACACCTGAGACAGCCTCAAAAATATCATCAGCTGTAGGAATGTCTCTGTCTATCTTAGAGATCTTCCAGGCAAGGATATTTAAAAGTATTTCTGAGTCAGACTGAGTATTAACATGACGATGAGCCTTCTTGCACTTCTCTTTTAACTCTTTTGAATTGATTAAATTGCCATTGTGGGCAAGAGCGATACCATATGGTGAGTTTACATAAAAAGGCTGAGCTTCTGCTGCAGATGAAGAGCCTGCGGTTGGATAGCGGTTATGAGCAATACCGATATTTCCTCTTAATCTTAGCATATGGCGCTGCTGGAATACCTCAGTCACCATACCGTTAGCTTTTCTCTGATGAAAATTATCATCCTCATCAACAGTCACGATGCCTGCTGCATCCTGACCGCGGTGCTGCAACACCTGTAATGAATTATAAAGTGATAAATTGACAGGAGAAGTTCCTACAATTCCAACAACACCACACATAAAGTCAAACTCCAGTTTCAGGGGTTCCCATGTATATGAAGAACCAGTTAACAATTCTTTGAAGTTCAGGTACAAAAGCAGATTGGGCGTACCAGGAATAATCTTTTACAAAGGTAAGGATATGAAGCTTAAAGAGCATCTGAGCTAAAGCTAAAACCGCACAGACAATCAATACACCTCTGACAACTCCAAAGGCAACACCTAAAAGTCGGTCAAAACCTGAAAGACCAACCTTCTGAACAAGTGAACAGATCACCTTTGAAATGAATCCTAAGATCAAAAGAGTACCAACAAAAAGAATAATACTTGCCACCACGCTGCGGGTAAGCCCATCATTTGAGAAGGTCATATACACTGCCAGCTGCGAGTAAAAACGGCTGGCAACCACAAATGAAGCTACCCAGGAGACAATTGAGGAGGCTTCTTTTACAAAGCCTCTGAATACTGAAGTTAAGGCTGAAAAGCCAACTACTGCAAGTATTATCCAGTCTAACGCGGTCAGCATTACTTGGTCTCTGCACTAATTGTTTCAAGACCGCCTAAGTATTTGCGAAGTGCCTTAGGAACAGTTACAGAGCCATCAGCATTCTGATAGTTCTCAAGAACCGCAACTAGAGTTCTGCCTACAGCCAGTCCTGAGCCGTTTAAGGTATGTACAAGTTCAACCTTGCCATCCTTGCGACGCAGACGGGCCTGCATACGGCGAGCCTGGAAATCTGTACAGTTTGAACATGAGGAGATTTCACGATAGCAGTTCTGAGCTGGCAGCCAAACCTCAAGATCATAGGTTTTTGCAGAGCTAAAGCCCATATCACCTGTAGATAAGGCTACTACATGGTATGGAAGTTCAAGAGCCTGCAGCACAGCCTCTGCATCACGGGTCAGACTCTCAAGAGCTTCCCATGAATCCTCAGGTTTTACGATCTGAACCATCTCCACCTTGTCAAACTGATGCATACGGATTAAACCGCGTGTATCACGACCTGCAGAGCCAGCCTCTGATCTGAAGCATGGGGTGTGGGCGGTTACTTTAATTGGAAGATCCTGCTCAGGAATGATCTCAGAGCGAACCATGTTGGTAAGAGGAACCTCAGCAGTTGGAATCAGACAGAAATGGTGGTTTACTCCGTCTCCATCGCAGTTGCCGTCAAGATTGGTGTGGAATAAATCCTCGGCAAACTTAGGCATCTGACCGGTTCCATATAATGAATCAAGGTTTACAAGATATGGAGTGTAAACCTCTGTATAGCCCTGCTCATAATGAATATCAAGCATGAGCTGTACGAGAGCACGGTGCAGCTTGCAGATTGGGCCTTTCATGAAGGCAAAACGTGCACCTGAAACCTTTCTTGCAGTTTCAAAGTCAAGCATTCCAAGACCTTCGCCGATGGCTACGTGATCTTTAACCTCAAAATCAAACTTACGAGGCTCACCCCATTTTCTGACTTCAACATTAAAGGACTCGTCCTCACCTAAAGGACAAGACTCATCCGGAAGATTAGGAATTGTCAGTGCAAGATCGTTTAACTGCTTTAAAACCTCATCCTGCTTCTGCTTGACTGTTACAAGCTCCTCACTGATCTTTGCAACCTGCTCTTTAATCTCAGTTACATCCTGACCTGCTTTGATTGCCTGTCCAATACTCTTTGACAGGGAGTTACGCTGTGACTGCAATTCTTGAGTTTTGGTCATTGAATCTTTACGTAATGACTCTAACTCGTTGATTTTCTGAACATCTAAGGTGTAGTTTCTTGTTGAAAGGCGCTTGGCAGCTTCTTCAATGTCTGCGCGTAAATATCTTGAATCAAGCATGGAATATTGCCGTTTATTGTTAAAAAGTGAATTCTATAAAATTGCCGTTTTGCAATTTGTAACGGCGTAATTTTACCATACTAGGCGGAAAGTTATCAGTAAATTTATGCAGTAGTTTGGAGAAACTACCTGTAACGAACTCTTTTACCTACAAAACCGTTAGGGAATCTTTTGTTTGTCTCGGCCTCATCTCTTGCTTTGAGGTATTCACGCTTTTTCTCATAGTTGATTTCAAGCCCCCTGTCAGATGGATGGTAGTAGACAGTTCCTGTCAGCTCCTCTGGGAAGAAACTCTCAGCTGCAGCATAGGCACCCTGGTAATCATGGGCGTATCTGTATCCTGCATGATATCCAAGCTCATCCATAAGTTTGGTAGGTGCGTTACGAAGATATAAAGGCACATCAAGATCACCGTTTTTTCTGGCATCCTCTCTTGCGTTGTTGAAGGCCTCATAAAGCTTATTGCTCTTAGGAGCAAGAGCACAGTATACAGCTGCCTCGGCAATTGCTCTCTCTCCCTCTGCAGGTCCTACTCTTGTATAAATATCATAGGCATTAAGACATACAGTCATAGCTCTTGGATCTGCAAGACCTATATCCTCAGTGCACAGAGCCAAAAGACGCCTTGCCACATAGAGAGGATCACCGCCTGCCTCAATTATTCTTGAGTACCAGTACAAGGCTGCATCAGGAGCACTTCCCCTAACTGATTTATGAAAAGCAGAAATAAGCTCAAAATACGCATCTCCGCCTTTGTCATAATTCATAAGTTTTCTGCCGGCGACAGCTCCAACCATTGCAAGTGTGATTATCTTGCCACCGCTTTTTACAGGAGCTGCAAGATCGGATGCCATCTCAACAATATTCATAAGGTATCTGGCATCTCCTGATGCAAGATCAACTATTGCCTTTTCCACGCCCTCCCCAAGCTTGATATTCTCTTTTTTAAGTCCTTTTGGAGAATTTAGTACATTGTGAAGGAGTGAGGATGACTCTTCCTGAGTCAGTTTCTGCAGTACATATACTCTAGCTCTAGACAGGAGAGCTGAATTTAAACTGAAGGATGGGTTTTCAGTGGTTGCGCCAATAAAAGTAATAGTACCGTTTTCTATATGTGGTAAAAAGGCGTCCTGCTGAGATTTGTTGAATCTGTGCACCTCATCGACAAAAAGCAGCGTTCTGTTGCCGTTTTGCTTGCGCAAAAGTGCTCTGTCTACCGCCTCGCGTATGTCCTTTACGCCTGAGGTTACTGCGGGGATCTGTTCAAAGAAGGCATTACAGGCTTTTGCAAAAAGCAATGCCAGGGTGGTTTTTCCAACTCCAGGAGGCCCCCATAGGATCATTGAATAACACTGCCCTCTGTCTAAAAGGGTTCTCAAAGGCCTGCCCTGTCCTAAAAGATGGCTCTGCCCAATATACTCTTCAAGACTCCCTGGACGCATTCTTGAGGCAAGAGGCGCAAACTCATCGTTTTGTTCCTGCTCCTGTAAAGCTTTTTTATTCTGATCTTCAAGTTCTAAAGAGAACTGAGAGAATAAATCACTTTGATCTGCGCTCATCGTCTACCTGAACATCAGCTGGAAGGGTGTAATCAAAAACCTTTTCATCAGCTCTGTCAGCTACGGATGAAAAGCGGTAATGACTGGTATTACCATCTTTAAAGGTTACCTTAAGCTCTTTGAGAGTTTCATTAGCTAAAAGCAGAACTATCTTTGTGAGCTGCTCACTGCGCAATGGAGTAAGTAAAAAGCCGTCGCCCTGCTTTTTTACACTGTAGTTATTCCAAACCTTTGAGTCAGCTGAGGTTAAAAGAGCAAAAGGAGAGGTATAAATTGAACTTCTGTCAAATATAGTAACCTGATTTACAAAAGGATCATAAAAATACACCTCCAATCCTTTTGTATAGAGTAACTGCTCATCAGGCTCGGTGGTATGAAGCATAAACTTATCAGGTTTTTTCAGTGACAGAGTACCTTTGGTTTCTGATATTACGGAGCCGTCAGTCTTAGTCACAGTCTGCTCAAATTCTGCACTTAAAGCACTGTACTTAGAAAGTATGTTTTTAAGCTCAACTGCGTCATCCGCACAAGCCGTCCCCATGTAGACCAAACCTAATAAAAGAACTGCCTTAACTGCATTTTTAAGCATATTTATACCTGATAATACCAATTTAATCTATTCATCAAAAAGAATAGTACCGTCTTTTCCTATGACATGAGCTTCAATAAGCTGCTTTCGGATCTTCTTTGCCTTAGGGAATCCGATACCAAACTCCATCTGAATTTCAGAAATACTTAATATTTTCTTCTTTGAAGTCTGATAGAACTCACCTCTTGCATAGGCTGCCACACTGTCAAAAAGCTCATCTCTTGCGGTAGGCCCCTGTGAATCTGAGACGTCAATCTGCACGTCACTGTCATCTTCAATATCAGTAACACCCTCAACATATTCAGGCTCGCCTGCATAGTCAATCCATGCCTGAACAATGCTTGCCACATCATCATTGCTTGAGAAAGGACCGTGGGCTCTGAAGGTTCTTGAAGAATTGAGCATCTGATACTTAATCATCATATCACCCTGTCCAAGCAGGTTCTCTGCGCCGGTCTCATCAAGAACAATCTTTGATTCCGTTCCGTTCTGAACGGTATAGGATATTCTTGAAGACATATTGGCTCTGATAGCACCGCTAACAATTTCAGCTCTTGGAGTCTGGGTTGCAAAGATAAGATGAATACCTGCAGCACGGGCTTTGCCTGCTAATCTGCCTAAAATCTGCTCTGGATTCTTGTCAGCCTTTTTAATTGATGCAGCAACAGCCATCAGGTCGGCAAACTCATCTACAACTAAAAGAATATAAGGAACAATCTTAAGCTCAGGTGCATATCCGCCCATATCAGGAGACCACATAGGATCATAAACCTTGCGGCCCTGGGCATTTTCTCTTTTTATATAATCATTAAGCTGAGAAATCTTTGAAAGATGTAGCAATGACAATAGCTTATATCTGCGCTCCTGCTCCTTGATAAGCCAGGCTAAGGCGGCTACTGTTGCATCAATATCAGTAATAATCGGGGTTAAAAGATGAGGCAACCCCTGATACTGAGTAAATTCCACAGTCTTAGGATCAACCATAATAAGACGAAGCTCTGCAGGAGATCTTGTCAGCAGCAGTGTCAGCAGCATTGAGTTTAAGCCTGCTGACTTACCTGAGCCTGTGGTACCTGCAATCAGCAGGTGTGGAGCCTGAGTAAGATCAGCTACAACAGGGGTTCCCTTGGTATCCTTTCCAAGACACATTGGGAGAATGCATCTTTTTTCTAATTCCTCAAATTCGGCAGTGGTTACAACATCACCTAGTCTTATGGTCTGACGCACAATATTTGGGATCTCAATACCAACATAAGGTCCCTCTGGTACGCTGGTTAAGACATTGATATTGTGACTTACCAGATTTCTCTGAATATCAGGAGCAAGTCTTGAAATCTGCTGTGCTTTAACACCGGGAGCCAAGCTTAGATTGAATCTTGTGATAACAGGTCCAACCAGATAGTTGGCAACATGGGCATTGATGCCAAACTCATTTAGAATTCGGTTTAATGCTGAACTTTTTTCTAAAATCTCATCCTCAGAGATTACATTCTGCACACTGCTTCTCTCAAGCAGGGAGATTGGAGGACGCCATTCATCATATGCAAAACTTGGTGAGGTCTCTGTAGCTTTTGCATATACTACAGTAGCCTTTGACTGTCCTGCAGGAGTGTTTACAGATACCTTGTTGTTTGAATAAGGTATCGTTCCGTTTGCAGTGCTCATTGATTCAAATGGAGGGGTGCTCTCATAGTTTCCCAAATCAGGACTTTCGGCATCTTCTGGTAAATCCGAATCAAAAGAGCTGCCGTCAGGCTCTGCTTCACCTGCTCTGGCACTCATTGATGCTGTATCTGTCATTTCCCTATCATAAGGATTATCCAAAGTCTCATCTGA
>JBJEWX010000258.1:0-1704 GCA_051885275.1 Succinivibrio sp.
AAAGACCAGATTAAAATCTGCGATGATGAGAGTATTCAAAAATATCTTTTAAGTGGACAGTCTAACGCACCTGTTGATTACTCGAGTTTCCCAGATAAAAAATTTAATTAAACCTAGATACACTCTAGTGTTGATGCTCTTTAAAAACTTGTATTGATTAAGTTGCTATTGGATCTCCTAAGATCTGTTTTAGATATCTACAGATCCCTGTGAACCAGTCTGATAGGCTGTCAGTGATTATTTTCTGAGCTTTTGCAAAACAGTTTTTCTTAAGAACTTTTGCTTCAAATAGTTTCTTTGCTATGTTGTTAAAACTCAGCATAAGAGATTCTATTGCACTGACAAAGGGGATATCTTCTAACTGTTGACAGGTAGAGCGAAATAGTTCTCCTAAAGATCGCTCGTCAATATTATATCTGCGAATAAACTCAAGCATGATGTATCTTATAGATGAGATATTCATAAAAGCAAAGAGATTATCATAATCTCTAGCTGAGCTTTCAGTGCCTAAACGGAAATATTGCTTTTGAGCTCTGAAGTTGGTCTCAATCAACCATCTTCTAGCATATAGTCTAACAATCTCTTCACAATCTAGTGAGGTGTCTGTAGAAAGGAGAGCTAGATATTCATTGGAGCAATTGCGATTTCTAATAAAAACCAGTTTGATAGGAATATCACCTTTGGTTTTTACAATTGCACTGCAAATGATGTCACCTGATTTTTTATTAGGAATAGCCTTAAATAGCTTATGCAGATCAAGCAGCTGTCCTTGGTATTGATAACGTTGTCTAAGTGGTTTTACCATTCCAATAACATCGAGTCCGATATCCTTGATTTCTTTAATGAAAGGCTCTGTTGTAAACCATGAATCCATCAAAACATAGTCAGCGCTTATTCCTGTGTTCTGGCTCTGTTTGATGAGATTAACAGCAACGTTAGGCTTTCTGCTCATTGCTTCAACCCTGCGTTTATAGCCACTAGTTCTCTTATCAATAGAATCAGTAGCTTCACAGTAGCGATTCTCCTCTTTAGGGGTAGATAAAAGTGCTGAGGCTACAGGAACATAACTGACACCATCAGACCAACCTAACTGAAGGCAGTTAAAACCTTTAATAAAAGTCTTAGATACATGATCATACTGTCTTGATAAAAGCTCAACCTCTTTGCCCTTTCTGCTTTCAAGCATGGAGTCATCAAGGATTAGGCAATAGCGTCTATCAGCGTCAGATAGTTTCGTAAAGGAATCAATAACCTCTTTAGCTAACTTAAGATTAAGCAATCTCCAGTTGTTTCTTTCGTTAGAGAGGAATCTGTATATGCTACTTTTAGAAGTACAGACTGGTACTCTGTCTGAGTGTCCAAAATTTCCATAAATAGATTTGTTTGACCTATAAAAGCAAGAGCTTAAGAGCATGAAAACAATGTCTGATACAGAAGCTCCAAAGCCATTGCGTTTTTTGAATCCTGCACCCTTGAGTAAGGAAGGCATCTTTAATTTACGAAAAACTAAAGACAAAGCATTATTTAAATTGTCATAAGACATATTTTGAGATATCATATTCATGGTGTGTTTTTGATGTTATCTGTTTGATTTTTCTAGTAATATTATAACATTTTTAACACACCCATTCTATTCTATCTCATTGATTTTACAAATAATTTTGTATTATTAATGCCTCAAAAATACAGACCTTTTAAGTGCTT
>JBJEWX010000259.1:0-7141 GCA_051885275.1 Succinivibrio sp.
GGTTCAGGGTGCTGCACATTTCTCATCTGCCTGCTATAGCATCTGTCCTCAGGCATTTAATTTTTATATTCTGTTCCTTGTGCAAGAAGGCTGTGAAGCAGTTGATTTTATCGGCAAAACTAACAATACCAATATACACACTGCCAGATTTTTGAACAATATTGCAGGTACATTCATAAAACAGCTTGATCCTATGTTGATAGACAAATACATCACTGTTAGCATGAATTCTGACAAAAGGGTACAGCTAAGCTATGATGAGGTTATAAGAGATGCTGGTGACAGAATTAAAAGAGTCTCTTCTAGTTACCAAAATCCGTATCTTCTGCAGCATGCTCTCTTTAAGAGACTGATTTATCCTTTATTCTGTGAAAAGCTTTGTAAAAACACCTCTGGTTTTTCCATCAGTTTGAGTACAGACTGCATAAACAGTATCAGTAAACTGCTCAATGACAATTACAGTATCTTCAAATATCTATTAGGCTGCAGCAATGACAGCGACAGTGTTTTTGCTGAACTTCTGACTGACAGATTAAGTAAATTAGATGCTCAGCTGCTAAAGCGAAAACTCAAAGATCATACTTTTGACAAAGTCAGCTCCCTAAGCGATCTTTTTAAAATCAAATACGTAAGCAGTCTGCTCCCGGTTTTTGAAGTCTGCCTAAGAAAACTTGGCCTTATGGAAGTGCCTGTTGAAAGTGCTCTTCCAAGATTTGCTCTTTCCGCTTTCAGCCACCGAAGAATAATCTCTACTGCTCTTGAGAACAAGCAACTGGATAAAACCTTTATAAATAAACTGTGCGCAGCTCAGATGGCCCTGCTTCTCTTCTGCTTTACAATGCCTTTAAATTCGGCTGAAATCAGACTTGCAAGAATGATGGAGCTCACACCTGAGCAGAACGTTTTTGCAATAAATTTTTTATCCACCGTAAAATCTCTTATTCTTCAGAAAAAAGCCTTTGAAGACTATCGCTACCGGGCTCTTTATGCAGAACAGAAATCCAACGAGAATTTCAGACTTTGCTTTAAGTATCTAAAACAGCTGGCATATGAAGAGATAGAAACTTCTCCTCTTAAAAGTTACGTGGCACAGCAGTTCAATGAGCTGTTTAAAAAATTCCAAAGCAAGAAAACTCTGGCCTTCTCTGAGCAAAAGGAAAGAACCGATAAAGCCATAGATTTGACTCAGGAAAATAGACAGCCTGCAATAAGTACACAGAGAAATCAGACTTCCCCTGCAAAACAGAGCTTCTTTAAGCCTGTATCATTTGATCTTAGGAAACTTAATTCTGATCTTATAAAATCCAAAATTAAAGAAAGCTCAATGATTCAGGATGTGATAAACCAGATAAGAACAGAGGAAGGTGGACTTGGCAGTAATGAGGTAACCGGCTTCACTGCTACAGAATCTGTTGATTCAGCAAAATCAGATACTGAAAAATCAAATGCCCCCACAAACACTCAGGAAAAATATACCTATCCTTCTGAAAGCTGCAGAAAACTTATTGAGGATATAAAAAGGCAAAATTCAGAGGTTATTGATCTTGATGAGTTCAACGGTCTTTGCATGAGCCTAAAGTTCATGTCAAAGGATGCTGCAATTGAAGAGATTAATGACTGGGCCTATGAGAACTTTGATGAGCCAATATTAGATGTAGCTTATGATGAGAACTGCATATACATTACCTTATCCATATTAGATGAGCTCTAAGGCAAAGGTTATACCCTAATTCATCATAGTTACAGCCTATAACCTGATATTAATAATCTGTCTAATCATAAGATCAGATTCACATTTTGTGATAGAATGCACAACGAAGAATCATTGCCTAACCGAAGTTAGGCTTTGTTTTGTCTTATCACTCTACATGGTATTTTATAAATGTCATCACTCGCACTGTTAGTAATTTATATCTCAGTTGGCGCTGTACTTGGTATTGCCTTAGGACAGTTAAAGTACAAAGGCGTAGGTTTGGGAATTGGTGGCGTACTGTTCTCAGGTATTCTTGTTGGTCATATTGCCAATCAGTATTTTGGATTCAACCTCCAGATTGATGGTGTAAAGACCGCTGAGGCCAGCATTCTTCACTTCCTTCAGGAATTTGGTCTGATGCTGTTCGTATACGCAATTGGTATACAGGTAGGACCTAGCTTCTTTGCTGCTCTAAGAGGTAACGGATTAAAGCTAATTTCTCTTGCTGTCAGCATGATTGTTCTTGGCTGCTGTGTAGCCTTATCACTGTTCTACTGTGGCATTGTTACTCCTGATGCAATGGTTGGTATGTATTCTGGAGCAATTACCAATACTCCTGCACTAAGTGCCGGTACCCTCATGGTTAGTGATATTGCAAATGCAATGCAGGCTTTAGGCAAAGACACCCTGGCTTTAGGTCTTGATGTAACAAAGGTTCCAAAGGCATATGCTGTTGCCTACCCATTTGGTGTATGCTCTATTCTTATCACCATGATCCTAATTCGCATACTTTTCAGAGTAAATGTGGATGCTGCAGGTGAGGCCTACAAGGAGACTAAAAACGCAGGTCGTGATGTTCCTGTTGTATCAAATGTTGAAGTTGTAAACTCTGATTATATTGGCAGGTCCATTTCTGAAATCCCATGCATCAAAGAAGGTACTGTAATCTGCTCAAGAATCAAGCGAGACGGTGAATTATCAGTTCCATCTAAGGACATGATCCTAAAGAAGGGTGATTTATTACACCTAGTTGGTGCCTCAAAATACTTGTCAAAAGCTTCTATGGCTGTGGGTACTGAGACTAAGGATGTCTTAACCACTCATGGTTCAACTATTTCTGTACGTCACCTGATTGTAACTAACAATAATGTTATGGGCCGTACTCTTTCAGATTTGGATCTTGAGAATCAGTACAATCTTGTTGTATCTCGTGTATTCCGTTCAGGCGTTCAGTTCATGCCAACACCAGATCTGAAACTTGCCTTAGGCGACGAGTTAAATGTAATCGGTACTCTTGAGAATATCAGAAAGGCAGGTAAGGTTGTAGGTAACTCTTCAGCTACCATGAATCACGTTCCTATGATGCCTATCTTCATTGGTCTTTTCCTGGGTATGCTTTTAGGCTCTATCCCATTACCTCTTCCTGGTGTACCTTCACCTATGAAGTTAGGTGTTATCGGTGGAACACTGGTTACAGCAATTCTTCTTGCAAGATTTGGCGATACCTGGACAGGTAACAGACTACACTGGAGACTCCCAACTGCGGCTCTGTCAGCCTTCAAAGAAATCGGTATTACCCTGTTCTTAACCATCGTAGGTATTAATGCGGGTGCTAACGGATTCTGGAACGAGTTAGTCCACGGTTTAGGTTTACACTGGATGGCCTGGGCAACCCTGATCTCAATTATTCCTCTTTTAATCGTAGGTTTCATTGGATACAAGGTACTTAAGGTTAACTACCTGGTACTCTCAGGTGTTCTTGCAGGCTCCTATACTGATCCTCCAGCACTGGCATACGCAAACAACATGTACAAGGATGCAGAAGCCTCTTCAATCGGTTATGCAACTGTATATCCATTTGTAATGTTCCTGCGTATTCTGTCTCCACAGATCATGCTTATCATTGTTTCTTCAACCTTCTAAATATGGTAAAGAAGCAATCATCAGTCCGTCCGCAGAGAGTAAATGCGGGCGGCATTTTTGCAGCAATAGTCAAAGGTGCGATTCAGCCTCTATCAGGCCTGATACTCGTGCCTTTGATGTTTTTTATTCCTTCTCTTGCAGCATCTGTCTACTATCACGTTTTTAAAAGGCAGGATCAGAGAGTTCTTAATTTCAGGAAAGGTCTTAATTTTGATTTTGGATATACTCTCCTAACAGAAGCAATTTACGTTTTCCTTGTATATCTGCTCTACAGAGTTTTTGAAACCAAATATCTTGAGTATCTTGAGATCTACAAAAACAAAGCGATTAACAATAAAGTTCTGCAGATAGCAACCCCAGAACAGCTTGAGTACTCTCACAGCATGAACACTCTTATCTGTATTCTTGCAGTCTGTCTTATTGTAATTCTGCTGTTTATTATTGCCTTTACCTTTATTCATGAAAGTGACCCTGACGGCTCTCTTTCATTGAAGGATAAGCTTTTGCTGATCTTAAAGTCTTTTTGGCTTAACTTTCCGGTTTATCTAATCTTTACAGTTGTTCTAATCTATATTTTTTCTGTAATTGAAACCTATTTTTCAAGGTACAAGCTTCTGTATATTGAAGCTGTTATTCTAAGAACGGATGGCTTTGACCCAACCTACCCTTTTCTTGCAGCAAGATACCTGATAATAAGCACTGCTGTTTATGCATTAAACTTATTTACATTTTGTGCTTTAGGATTAACCTCAAAGCTTACACTAAAAAAATCAGCCTGATGCAAATCTCGTATAAATCGTTTTGCATCAATACTCTCACATTGTAAAAAATTTTCTTTTATTGTTGTGCTATAAATAATATAATTGACTGACATTTTAGCAACAGGCTAATGTCTTCAGAAAGTCGGCATATTTGAAGCTATGCTTCAAATATGATGATTCATCTTTTAACTACTGAGGTTATATGAGCACATCTATCAGCTATGCTAAAGCGGGACTGTTAAACTTCTTAGGAAGTGCGCCTGCCTGGTATAAGAATGTAATAATTGCCTTTTTAATCATTAACCCAATCGTCGCACAGTACTCAATGTTTGTTGCAGGCTGGTTGCTGGTTCTTGAGTTTATTTTTACCCTTGCAATGGCGCTTGACTGCTACCCTTTAGAGGCAGGTGGTCTTTTGGTTATTGAAGCATGCTTCCTTGGCATGTGTGATATGCACCATGTGACAAAAGAAATTGAAGCAAATCTTGAAGTAATTATGCTTCTTATGTTCATGGTGGCAGGTATTCACTTTGTTCGTGATTTCCTGCTCTTCTTCTTCACCAAACTGTTAGTAAAAGTAAGATCCAGTGTTCTGCTAGCATTCCTGTTCTGCTTTATGTCTGCAATTCTGTCAGCCTTCGTTGATGCTCTGACTGTTCTTGCAATCATCATTTCAACCTGCGTTGGTCTGTATCAGTTATACATGTCAATTATTACTGACAACAATGCTATGGCTTACGTTGCAAACTCTGACAGCGTAGTTCCTGAGGAGCACAAAAAAAGCTTAGATGAGTTCAGAGCATTCTTAAGAAGTCTGCTGATGCATTCTGCAGTAGGTACAACCCTAGGTGGTATCTGCACAATCGTAGGTGAGCCACAGAACCTTATTATCGGAGATGTATGCGGATGGAAGTTTGTCGATTACGCACTCCGTATGTCTCCAATCTCAGTACCTGTTTTCTTTGCTGGTTTATTGACCTGTCTGTTCATTGAGAAATTCAAATTATTCGGCTATGGACATGCTATGCCTCAGGCTGTATATGAAATCATGGTTAAAAAAGATGAAGAACAGACTAAATCACTTACAAAGAGAGATAAGCTTAACCTTATTGTTCAGCTGTGCTGCGTAATCTGGCTTGTTGTTGCCTTAGGTTTCCACTTAGCTTCAGTTGGTGTTATTGGTCTGTCAGTAATTGTACTTGCAACTGCTCTGTGCGGTGTAACCTCAGAAGGTCCTGTAGGCAAGGCATTTACTGAATCAATGCCTTTCTGTGCTCTTTTATGTGTATTCTTTACAGTTGTTACTGTAATCTCTACCCAAAAACTCTTTGATCCAATCATTGCCTGGGTATTCTCTACTCCTCAGGAGTTCCACCTGCCAATCTTCTACATGGCCAACGGTATTATCTCTTCAGTATCAGACAACGTATTCGTTGCAACAATCTATATTGAACAGGTAAGAGATTCTCTGGTTAACGGCATCATTACTCCAGAACAGTTTGATGAGCTTGCAATTGCAATCAATGCAGGTACTAACCTGCCATCTGTTGCAACACCTAACGGTCAGGCTGCCTTCCTGTTCCTTTTAACCTCTCCTATTGCAGCTTTAATCAGACTGCCATACTTCAGAATGATGTACATGGCTCTTCCATATACAATTGTTCTGACTGTGGTAGGTTTAATTGCAACCTGGTTCTTCATGCCAGAAATTACAGGCTGGATGATTCAGGAAGGTTTGGTTCATGGTGCCTCTTTAGAAACCATTAAAACAAACTAACTTATTTTTTAAAGCAATCAATAATCACTCCTTATGGGGTGATTTTTTTATCTTGATCAAAAATAGTGAAATTTATAAAGCCCGTACAATATACTCGCTTTGTAATAGTGATATGATTAGCGCATTATAAATAAAGAAATTAGGAGAGTAGCTTGTTACAGTTTTTTAAAATTGTTTGCTCATCAAGATTCTGCTGGTTCTTACTTTTTGCCGTTGCTACAACGTTAGAAGGTTTTGGCCTATATTTTCAGTATGGACTGAATTTTTCTCCATGTGTGAACTGCGTCTACGAAAGAGCTTATTTTTTAGGATATGTTCTGGTTGGTTTCATTGGAGCAATGGCTGCTAACTACCTGATTGTACGTTTTTTGTGCTCCGCTGGTTTTCTTGCAAGTTCAATTGGCGGCATTCTGGTTGCAATCGACCACTATAACGCCTACACAGATCCAACCTCATACGGATCAAAATGCAAACTGATGGCTTCTTATCCTGATTTCTTGCCACTTGATGAGATTGCACCTTGGATGTTCAAATCCTTTGCTCTATGTACAGACAAGATTGACTGGTCTTTCTTTGGACAGAGCATGCCGTTTTGGATCATGCTTGCCTTTGGTGTGGGAACCATTGTCTCCTTCATGATGTTCATCAGTAATTTTGTGAAGAAGAAGGGCGCAAATTTCGGTCAGCTCTATAACTAGTCAAGCTAATAATACAGCTTGCTCTCAATATTTTAAGGCTTCTCTTGCTGTTTCTAGGGGAGCCATTGCAATGAAAAAATTTCAAACATTTTTTCTTCAGTTTACAGTTTATATTTTCTTATGTTCATTTTTCTTCTGTCATGTCTTATAAGCCCTAACAGAATCTCATCATAATCATCAGCATATTGCTCAAATCTTCCCCTCTTATAGCCTGCACTTATTACAAACATTATTTAACTCGAGTTTCCCACATGGAAATTTAAAACAAAACTAGATTCACTCTAGGTTT
>JBJEWX010000260.1:0-1690 GCA_051885275.1 Succinivibrio sp.
TACGCCCTGGACTCTTCTGATAAAAGATATGCAAACCAGAAGAGGAACATGCCTCATTTTCTCTATGCAGTCATGCTATGGAGAATATTCCAGAATATCCTGTTCAACCTAAGACGCATGAACCTGTCTTTGGTAACAACAATAAATGCGGATGCTATCATCTCCAAGGCTCTTAAGGCTGTATTTACCAATCAGAGCACCATAACTGACATTCCTATTGCTGTAATGGACAGCATCAGAAGTCTGTGGAGAATGCAGCTGGTTCTGCAGCAGCCTGTACAGGAAAAAGCTGATTTTATTGCCAGCAAGGTGATCTTCAGAGCCGCATATGATTTCTTTGTGCTCAGATCAAGATTTGAACCGCAGCTCAAACCTCTTGTTGATTTTTGGACTCCTTATTATGAAAGCAGTGCTGCTCTTGCCGAGCAGAGAAAAGCTCAGAAACAGCAGCTTCTTGCCAGCCGCAAAAAGAAGAAAAAGAAAAATGAGCCTGTCTTTAAGACACCTGCTACAGAGGGATTTGAGGACGAAAGCAATCTGAGTGCAAAACGCAGAGAACAGCTTGAAAAGGCAAGAGCCTGGAGAGCCTCAATGAATCTTAAAAACTGATATGGCAACGGTTCTATTGTCTCTTGGCTCTAATCTTGGAGATAGCGTTCAGATCATAAATGACGCAATTGCTGACATTAAAGGTACAAGCGGGATCTTTAACGTCTGTGTATCTCCTTTTTATCTGACAAAGCCTGTAGGATACCTTGATCAGAACGATTTTACTAATATTGCAGCAAGCATAAATACCACTCTTCCTCCTCTTGAGCTTTTGAAGCTTATGCAGGAGCTTGAGTACAAATATAAAAGAGTAAGACTGTTTAAGGACGGACCTAGAACCCTAGACATTGATCTGATTGCCTATGACAGACTGATATTAAACACCCAAAAGCTCACCCTTCCTCACCCAAGGATGCATATGAGGGCTTTTGTGTTAGCGCCTCTAAATGACATTGTCCCGGATTTTATTGTATGCGGGCATGAAAAATCTGTTAACTGTCTATATAATGAGCTGCCACAGGATGAAATTAACGGTGTAAAAAGAATAAATGGCTAAAGATTGCGAGATAAAACTTATTGTAGGTCTTGGAAATCCCGGTAGTGAATATGATCATACCCGACACAATATAGGAGTGGATTTTCTTTATGCTCTTGCAGACAAGTACAGAATCGAGTTAAGACCTGAAAGCAAATTCTCAGGTATGACCGGTCGGGGAAAAATTGCAGGAGAAGAGGTAAGACTTTTATATCCAACAACCTTTATGAATGCCTCAGGCCGAGCTGTGGGGGCCTTATGTACCTTTTTTAAGATTGCCCCAGAGCAGATCCTTGTATGCCACGATGATCTTGATTTGAATCCAGGTTATATGAAACTCAAGTTTGGCGGCGGTCTTGCAGGACACAACGGGCTTAAAAGTATCACTGCCTCCCTAGGCAATTCACAGAACTATTACAGACTCAGACTTGGAATAGGTAAACCTCCATCAAAAGAAGTGATTAACTGGGTACTTGGAAGACCTAACAGCACTGACAGGGATTTAATTGATGGCGCCTATGAGGCTGCTATTGTGGCAATAGAAAAGTTATTTACTGATGGAGCCTCAAAGGCAACCTCCATCATCAACGGTTACAAGCCTAACTA
>JBJEWX010000261.1:0-7090 GCA_051885275.1 Succinivibrio sp.
GACCGCATTTTTAAGCACTTCTTTCGTTAAGATCGAACTGCAAAACTAGAGTTATAATTCCAAGAAGAAGGTGAAATATTAAAAAAAAGGGTACCAGAAGGTACCCTTAGTGTAGAAACATAAACTAGACTTTGAAGGATTTTAGCTTGTCGATGAGCTCTTTTGCCGCATGGGTAAGTCCTTCAATGGTAGTAGATGCATCCTGTGCACCATTAGCACTCTGCTGAGTTAATGTGCTTACACCCTGCATATTAGTAGAAATCTCAGAGGTTGCAGTTGTCTGCTGCTGGGCAGCTGTTGCAATCTGGCTTATCTGAGAGTTAACCTCACTTACGTGTGAATTAATATCATTGAGAATATCGGTAACACCTGCAGCTCTATCTGCAAGATTCTTCATCTCTGAGAGGGTGTTGGTCATAGACTCATTGGCATTATTAGCATCAGACTGGATCTGGTAAACCATTTTGGTGATTTCCTGAGTAGAGGCTGAAGAGCGAGATGCCAAAGCACGAACCTCGTCAGCTACCACAGCAAATCCCTTACCGGCCTCACCGGCTCTTGCAGCTTCGATAGCTGCGTTTAGAGCAAGCAGGTTGGTCTGAGAGGCAATGTCTTCAATTGTCTGAACAATAGATCCAATCTTATTGGCCTGCTCAACTAAAGCGGCAATCTGCTGAGCGTCTTTCTGAGTTTTTTCAGCCTGGTTTCTGATTGCATCAATAACGCTGTCAACCTCAGTTACGCCATGCTCGGTAATTGTCATGGTGCTGTTTGCATTAGTTGCAGCATTTTCGCAGTTGCTTGCAATATCAGATGTTGTTGAAACCATCTCATCTGATGCAGCTGAAACTGTTACGGAGCGGCTTTCTGCATCAGCAATGGCTTCGGCAACAGTATTAACTCTTGAGTGGATTTCATTCAGCTCTGTAATACACTTTACGTTAGCATCAATAACCTCTGCAAGGGAACTAGACAGTTTCTGTCTCATGACAGCTGCAGTTTCAAACAAACGGCCAAACTCGTCTTCTGCGTTATTTTCAATCTTGAACTGGAAGTCTCCATTAGCCATTTTTGAAAGGTGTTTAGAGAGTATGTTGAAGTTGTTCTGTACATAATTTGATAGAACACTTGATATGACAAGTGCAATAATTACAGCTATAACAGCAAGAACAATTGACCAGTACATAGGAGCTTTACTGGTGTTTTCGTTAGTTAGCTGTGTTGACAGAGCAACCTGCTCATCAATGAGTTTCTGATAATACTCTAGGCATTTTTGTGTCTGAGGGTAAACATTCTGAACATATTCATCAAAAGCATTGTTTATTTTATTTGCTTTAACCAGAGGGACAATGCTGTTTTTGTATGCGGCAGAAAGATCAGCTGCAACTTTTTTTACCGCAAGAATATTGTTTCTGTAGGCTGTTGATGAAGGAAGATCTCCAATGATGTTTTCATTCATAATTGAAGATACCTTGGCAATTTCATCAATTTTTTTCATTGAATCGTTGATGAAAGCTTCATTGTGATCGTGACTTGCTCTATTCTGCAGATAGTTCATAATTTCAGTATTTGCCGTATCAAGTGCTTTTTGAGTATTCATTACTCGGTTATAAGACTTACCTAATATTCTTTCAACATTGTATGAGGCATCTATATTATTTTTGGTATTGATAACAGAAAACAGTGAAGTCACAATAATCATTAGGTTAAGAATACCAAAACCAAGCACAAGTTTTAACTTTAAGCTCAATTTTCCAAATATGTTCATACATTTCCCCTGTTTTTATTTTTTATGTTTTTTGTGCAGATTACACCTAAATCTACATACTACTCTTTACCGGTTAAGTTTAGAAGAACTTTAGAAATGTAAACTGTTTTTTGAGAACAGCCTCACAAGCATATATAAACAGCGTTACAATGAACATATATAGTTGCCTGAAAAACCGGTTGCCTGAAATAAGCAAGTGCAGGTTTTGATAATTTTCTGTCACGCCGTTTAGATAAAAATAAGAGTTTTTACATTTATGCAGAAAGTCATTCTCTCAATTTTTTTACTGTTTGCCCTTGAGCTAGTCACTATTATTGAGGTGGGAAGCTATATTGGGGCAATAAACACGCTACTGATGCTGTTTGCTGCTTTTGCAATAGGCTGCTCACTAATAAGGAACAGATTTTCAAAGGTCATGAGAGGGGATTTATCAGGTTCAGGAATTATCGTACCGGTTGCAGGACTTTTGTTTATCTTTCCGGGATTTATATCTGATCTGATAGCTCTTGTACTGTTATTTCCACCAGTACAAAAAAAGTTTCATGAACACTACAAAGCAAAGTTTGGCAGTGGCTTTGGTTTTTCATTCAGGAATAATGTTGACAATCCTCAGAGAAATTTTAAAAAGGGCAGAGTTATAGATGCAACTCCGGTTAATGAGGACGAAAAAGATAGCAAATAATCATTGAGAAACCTGTTTAATATCATATGTATAATAAAATGTCCAGACAGTATAAGTATTATTCATTGCTAATAATTGCCTGTTTTATATGGGGACTGACTCCTTTATGCGGAAGAATACTAAAAGACAGCATGTCACCAATGCTGATTACTGCTGCTAGATTTTATATTACTGCGCTGATTCTGTTTTTGTTTATATACATCAAAGACGGGAAAAAGGGATTTATTCTTTGTCGAAGAGATCTGCTTATTCTTATACTGATGGGGTTTTTAGGTATTTTTCTGCATAACAGCATGATGTTTGAAGCGCTGAGATTTACCACAGCATCAAATGCTGCGTTAATTGAGGGAATTGGCCCTTCCGTAACATCTATTCTGGCTTTTTTTGTTATTGGAGAACGACTTAGCCTAAAAGGATGGGTTGGGATCATTATTTCTTTTGTAGGGGCGGCTTTTATCGTTTGCAGAGGCTCACTGCAGGTTATATTGAATTTTGAGGTTAATTACGGTGAAATCCTCATTGTAATATGTGAGGTGATGTGGTCTGTATACGTGGTACTCAGCTGGAAACTTACAGGTAAGGTAGGTTCGCTTGCTGTCACAGCATGGACTGGATTGTTTGGCGCCCTGTTCAGTACTTTATGCGGTATTAGTTTAGATAATCTTGAGGTTTATTCTCTGAATACAAAATATCTGGTAGCCTTTGGTGTTTTAACTCTCTTTGCAGGTGTTGTTGCCTTTGCATTTTGGAATATAGCGATAACAAAGGTTGGGGCTAGCAAGGGAGGAACATTCGTTTACCTTATTCCTGTGTTTGGAGCAATATTCGGTGTGACTATACTTGGGGAGTCCTTTTCTCTAAGTGAGGTAATAGGCTGCATTATAGTTATCATAGGCATGCTTTTGTGCGCAAAAGCTAAGCTATCAGTAAAAAGAAAAAAAATTCACACTGGCAATGACACCGCATAAGTAAACTCCTCTTAGCTTCTACCACACCCTGTGATGAAAACAGCATTGAGTCCAAAATCTCATACCTAGAAGATAATTATCTTTATTTTTAAATAGTTAATAAAAAGATAAGCATTTATTTATTTTTTGTCTTGAAATGTTTTTGGACAACCCCCATGTTAGTGAATGTTAAAGAATTAAATGATGAAACCAGCTTTAAAGGTTTCATCTTTGGTGGTGGTCGGACGCCTTTTTCCGACTGAAAGATTAGTACGGTATTCAGACCGTGGAGAAACAAATGAAATTAGTTCCTTTGTATGATCGCGTTATTGTTGAGCCTTTTGAGGAAGAGACCAAGTCATCTGGTGGCATTTTATTAGGTAGCGCTGCAGTTAAATCAACTCGTGGTAAGGTAGTTGCAGTTGGAAAGGGCCGTGTTCTTGAGAACGGAACAACTTCTCCAATGAGCGTTAAGGTTGGCGATACTGTAATCTATAACGAAGGTTATGGCTGCAAAAAAGAAAAATTAGACGGTAAGGATGTTGTTATCATCTCAGAGACCGACGTTTTTGCAATTGTTGAAGAATAATAATCAAATATAAGATTTTTATAAGTTAGGAAGTTTAAAAATGTCTGCAAAGCAAGTTGTTTTTGGTAACGACGCCCGCGCTCAGATGCTAGAGGGTGTTAACGTTTTAGCAAACGCTGTTAAGGTAACTTTAGGTCCAAAAGGCCGTAACGTAGTTTTAGACAAGAGCTACGGTGCTCCTCTTATTACCAAGGATGGTGTTTCTGTAGCTAAGGAAATCGAGCTTGAGGGTAAGTTCCAGAATATGGGTGCCCAGATGGTCAAGGAAGTTGCATCAAAGGCTAATGATGCTGCCGGTGACGGTACCACTACTGCTACCGTATTAGCTCAGGCTATTGTTAATGAGGGCTTAAAGTCAATTGCAGCCGGTATGAATCCAATGGACGTTAAGCGCGGCATTGACAAGGCTGTAGCTGCCGCAACAGAAGAACTCAAGAAGTTATCAATCAAGTGTGAAGACAAGAAAGCTATTGCTCAGGTTGGTACCATTTCTGCAAACTCAGATGCAACAGTTGGTAATCTGATTGCTGATGCAATGGAAAAGGTTGGTCGTGATGGCGTTATCACCATTGAAGACGGTCAGGGCTTAGAAGATCAGTTAGATCTTGTTGAGGGTATGCAGTTTGACCGCGGTTACCTCTCTCCTTACTTTGTAAACAAGACCGAGACTGGCACTGTAGAGCTTGAGAACCCATATATCCTTCTTTGCGACAAGAAGATTTCAAACATCCGTGATTTAATCTCTGTATTAGAGGGTGTTGCAAAGGCTGGCAAGTCACTGCTTATCATCGCTGAGGACGTAGAGTCTGAAGCATTAGCTACCTTAGTGGTTAACAACATGCGTGGTATTGTTAAGGTTGCAGCTGTTAAGGCTCCTGGCTTTGGCGACCGCCGTAAGGCAATGCTTCAGGATATCGCTATTCTGACTGCAGGTACCGTAATTTCTTCAGAGCTTGGCATGGAGCTTGAGAAGACAACCTTAGATGATCTGGGTGTTGCAAAGCGTGTTGTAATTACCAAGGATAACACCACCATTATTGATGGCGAGGGTGACTCTAAGGCAATTGAAGATCGTGTAGCTCAGATCCGTAAGCAGATCGAAGAGTCTACTTCAGAGTATGACCGTGAGAAGTTACAGGAGCGCGTTGCTAAGCTTGCAGGTGGCGTTGCTGTGATTAAGGTAGGCGCTGCAACTGAAGTTGCAATGAAGGAGAAGAAGGATCGTGTAGAGGACGCAATGCACGCAACTAGAGCTGCTGTTGAGGAAGGTGTTGTTCCTGGCGGTGGTGTTGCACTTGTTCGCGTTGCTAAGAAGCTTGCCGGTCTTAAGGGCGAGAACCAGGATCAGGACGTAGGTATTAAGGTTGCATTAACTGCAATGGAAGCTCCTTTACGCCAGATCGTAACTAATGCAGGACAGGAAGCTTCTGTTATTGCAAATGAGGTTCGCAACGGTTCAGATAACTATGGCTATAATGCTGGTACTGAGCAGTATGGCGATATGATTGAAATGGGTATTTTAGATCCTACTAAGGTTACCCGTTCTGCTCTGCAGTATGCAGCTTCAATTGCAGGCTTAATGTTAACTACAGAGTGCATGATTGCAGATGCTCCTCGTAAGGACGACGCTGCTCCTGCAGCTCCTATGGGTGGCATGGGCGGAATGCCTGGCATGATGTAATCGGCATCATAAGATAGATAATAGGACCCTCCTTTCCTAGCTGAATGAGGGTCTTTTTTTTTATGATAACCTATCAAAAAAAATAGCTTTACTAATATAGTGTATAATATATCTTATTAAAACGTTAACGGATAAAAAAATAGTTTAATATTGTATATATTTTTTTAGATTGTAAATTTTTTGAATGCTCTTATAATCGCATTAACAGAAAGTTTGATGCTATTTAGGTAGATATATGAATCAGGACCGTGCAAAGCTTTATGCTAATCAGTTATCCTTTGGGGTTTTAGGGGCAATAGAAGCTTCTTGGGCTCCTATGGTTCCTTTTGTTAAAGTTGGAATGCAGCTGGATGATGCGCAGTTTGGTCGCCTGCTGTTATCAATGGGATTAGGATCATTGTTCGCACTCCCGGCCGTAGGTCCTTTGATTTCACGATTTGGCCCTCGAATAGTGGCTATCAGCGGAAGCCTGCTGCTTGGCCTGAGTCTTGTGGGTATTTCGTACACAAGCAGTCCTCTACTCCTGTGCTTTATTCTTGCAATGTTTGGTGCAAGTTTAATTGCAATAGACGTTGCATCAAATGTAAATGCAGTTGTTCTTGAAAGTATTTTCAATAAACCTCTGATGTCCGGCTTTCATGGAGGCTATTCCCTGGGCACGATTGTAGGCTCTATGCTAATGTCTCTGCTGTTAACTGTTGGACTTGGAATTCATTTAAGCTCAGTACTAATTTTTTTGATAATGTCAGCGATAACCTTTATTGGTTTTAAAGCTCTTATTTCTGATGTAAAGACATTCAACAGTGAGCACACCTCAACTGAGGAGGAGAATTCACAAAAAAGGCATTTGAGGATCCCTCCTTTGGTGATTGTTCTAGGCTGTCTTTGCTTTATCATGTATGGCTCTGAGGGAGCTCTACTTAGCTGGACAACAGTATTTGCAACGCAGAACAGAGGAATTGCTCCTGAAACAGCAGGTTATTTTTATACCTTCTTTGCTGTAACTATGACTTTTGCAAGATATACCGGTAACAGGCTAGTTTCAAAAATAGGCAGAAGAAGAACCGTTGTACTAGGAGCAATGATGGTGGCAAGCGGATTTTTTATAACTGCCATGATAGAGCATTATTCAGGAATGATGATAGGCTTTGCCATCATAGGACTTGGTGCAGGCAACATAGTACCTCAGCTGGTTTCTTTTACAGGAACCATAAGAGGAATAAAGGTACAGTCTGCTATATCCATGATAAATTCACTTGGTTATTCAGGCATTCTTTTAGGACCGGTTATTATTGGACAGATTTCAAAAATGTCCTCACTTGAGAGATCTTTCGAAGTTCTTGGAGTTGCAGTATTTGTGGTTGCAGTTGTAAGTTTTAAGATCTTAAAAGCCAACAGAAAATCATAAAAAAAGCGGATAACT
>JBJEWX010000262.1:0-1678 GCA_051885275.1 Succinivibrio sp.
CTGATGAATATTGTTATACTAAACCAGAGCTTTTCCACAGATTTACGGATGAACCAGAATAAATCATTATACTCATCAAAGGTACTGATAAGATATAAGCAAACAGTTTATTACTGATTATTCATCAAATTCCTTGTTGATGGCATTCTTTTTAATAATGATGCTGCATACATCAAGATCATTATCCTGACCGTCACCATATGATCTCAAATCCTTATAAAGAGCAATCAGCTGATCATAGGCACTCTTGTCAGCATTTTCCTCACACAGTTTAATTACTCTGTCTATTCCAAAGAGATCATTGTCTTTATTCTTTAATCCAGTGATTCCGTTTCCGGCAAAGACAATGGTATCTAAGAAGGTGATCTTGCCTTTGGAGTTTATATAATCAGTATCAGCCTCTGCACAAAGTTCAGTCTGAACCTGTATTGGCTCAACAGTTTTACCCTTATGCAGATGTATAAGGGTAGGGGCCTTAAGACCTGCCTGAGCAAAGATAAAGTTACCTGTAAACTCACTTAAAATCATAACAAAAAGACTGATGTTAAAGTCAGCACTTTGCTTTTTCTGCATTAAGATCTGATTCAGCTGAGTTAAGGTTTTTGCTGGAAGCTCTTTATCCTTTGCAAGTGATTTTCTGATAAAGCAGTTACAAAGATTGATTGCATTAGCAGCCTCAAGACCAGGTTTTGAGCAGGAGCCAAAAACCACACCAATATTATCCCTGTCAACTCTGAACACATCGTAAAAATCCGATGGATTATGGGCTGATGGCTCAATAAAGGAGGCAAACTCAAGGAATTTTGAGTTAGGCATGTCAGAGCCATCTGGCATTAGTTTTTTATGAACAGAGCTTATAAGTTCTGATACAGCTCTGTCTGCTGCCTCTTTTGCATCTTCCTTTGCCTTGTTCTGCAGTTCATTTTCTTTTGAGGCAACATTCTCGCAGATTGAACGGCCAAGAGAGTTTATTGATTCATTGAGTTTTCTTAAGCTCAGGTAGGACTGAGCTGAAGGATCACACACTGAGGTGATCTCGGTCATGGTGTTTAAATCAGAAAGAATGTTAGCCGCCATAACATCTACATTGTTAGCAAGTTTTTTATGAGAGGCGGAGATTGAATCTAAGATCCTGCAGGAAACAAAGATAAACAGTGAGGCTGAAAGGAGACATAGCAGTATGGCAATAAAGTTTAGGTAAACCACAGGTTTTATGGCTGTGCTTTTTAGAGTCATGACAGCAGCATAGCAGTCATAATCTTTAATATAGGCAACAGAGTACAGTTTGTCTCTGTCATTAGCGCTAACCTGTCCGTTTACAATTAAACCCTCAGCTTTGGCATCAGCATAGGATTTCTTTTCAATTTCTGATGCTTTAAAGCTTGCAGAGGTCGAATTTATTATATTGAACTTTTCATCAATGAGGGCAATTTCACTATTTGTATCCTGAGTCAGATCTTTAAGTGAAATCAGCTTTAGCGCATTATTTGGATTGATTAAGGGGTAAACATTGTTGTCGTTTAATTTTTTTATGTAAAGAGATAATGGGGTTTCTTCAGATTCATCCCTAGCAAGGATATAGCCTGTAAGAGCGCTGTTACCAACAGTTTTACACCAGAGGTTATCCTTGTTAACTTTTGCCTTTTCTAAAGCTTTTACAATGCTGTCTTTGTCCTTG
>JBJEWX010000263.1:0-7066 GCA_051885275.1 Succinivibrio sp.
GTTGATTGTTGCTGAGGTTATGATGACTTTTAAATCATTGCGCTTATTTAGAAGCTGTTTTAGATAACCAAGAAGGAAATCAATATTAAGAGATCTCTCATGAGCCTCATCAATAATGATGCAGTCATAGTTTAAAAGAAGTCTGTCAGATGAGGTCTCAGATAGCAATATACCGTCGGTCATAAGCTTTATGTAACAGTTATCGCCTGTCACATCTGTAAATCTGACCTTGTAACCCACACTCTGCCCAAGAGGCTCATTAAGCTCTGCAGCGATTCGGCTTGCAACTGCCCTTGCTGCAATTCTACGCGGTTGCGTATGACCAATCATACCCTTAATGCCAAGTCCGGCCTCAAGACACATCTTTGGGATCTGAGTCGTTTTTCCAGAGCCTGTTTCACCGGCAATAATTACAACCTGGTTATCTCTGATAGCCTGGATTATTTCATCACGATGAGAGGCAACAGGCAGATTACTGTCATAACTGACCTTTGGAATGCTGAGCATTCTGTTTTTTAAATGCTCTTTATAATTTTCAAGCTGTTCACTGATCTTAATCTTCTGATCGACTATCTGAGAACTATTCTCCTGCGCGAGGAGTTTTTTTATTTCTCTTGATAACAGCAGACGGTGTCTTAATGAAACTTCATCTAACTGTGATTTAACATCTTCTGTAAACTGCTGTTTTAATTTATAAGTATTCTGCCTGTTCATAATAATCGGTTAATGCTTTTATGAAATCTTTTATTTCTTATGCTGACAGTATGGCTGATTGCAAAGTGCAACTTTCTTAAGGCCTTGATGGCTAACACTTTAAATTTTAGAGCTGCCGCTGAAAAATAAGGCATGAAACGATACGTATCATACATCTGATATCTTAGCTAAACTGACTAACTGTATTCTGAATCATCATTGATTGAGTCAAACAGCTGCTTTTGAGCAATCTTTCTTCGTCTTTTCAGATCTTCCTGCTCTTTTTTCTGCAGTGAGAGCTTGGCAAGTCTTAATCTCTCAAACTCTGCAGCTCTCTCAGAGGCCAGATATAAGCCTGCTCGTCTGATTTTATCTCCCTCAAGATCAACCACCACCAAGGTCACCTTGATAAGATTAACCATATCGCCTGCAGATGGGTATCCACCTATGTGATAGCTCATCAGATCACCTAAGGTAAGAGTTTTCTCAAAACTTGTCAGATCAAAGTCAAACTGTTTGGCAAGATCTACCATAGGGGTACTTGCGGCATAGATTTTATCTCCATGATACAGAGGATGGTTCTTTACCCTGCTCTCATGAGAAAAGAGGGAGTTTAACAAAGGTTCATCCGCATCAGTTCCGATCATAGAGATAATGTCTCCTGTCTTTACAACAGAATCACCATGACACTTGATGAGTTTTCCATCCCTAAACAGTGCTGCAACGGTTGTTCCTTTTGGAAAGCTTATTGAACGCAGTGAGCGGTTGTCAAAGGATGGCTCCTTAATTCTGTAGTTTAAGAGCTCATAGTCATTTGCAAGCATGATACCGACATCGGATTTGTTTATAGGAGCCTGAACTGAAGGCGCATATACCTTTAACAGTTTTGCAAGCGGCAGGATAAGGGAGCCCTGAAAAAGCAGAGAAACGATAACAACCACAAATGCCACATTGAAGTAAAGCTGAGGATTATCCAGCTTTTCAAATACAGGATAAATTGCAAGTACAATAGGAACAGAGCCTCTAAGACCAACCCAGCTCATAAACAGGATATCGCGGTTATTATAGGCCTTAAAGAAAGGTTTTACACAAAGCCATACGGTAAGAGGTCTTGAGATAATCGTTATAACCAGAGCAACCACAATTCCCTGATGACAGAAGTTAAGCATCTCATGTGGAGTAACAAGTAAACCTAACAGCAGGAACAGGGTTATCTGAGATAGCCAGGTAAAGCCTTCTGAAACAGGCAGTATATAACTTACCTGCCTGGTTTTCTGATTACCCACACACATGCCGATGATAAAGATGGCAAGGAAGCCTGAACCTCCAAGATAGGAGGTTATTGCAAAACCAACTAGTCCCATACCAACAACCAGGATACAGTACAGTCCCACACCTAAGGAAATATAGGACACAATGGTTCTGGCGATAAAACCAATTACAAGGCCGATAATGATACCAAAACCAAACTGAGATATAAAAAACAGCACTGCATCTGAAAAAGAGGTTGTTTTTGCCGAAGCAAAGGCAATCATGGTTGTTGTAAGCAGAATTGCCATAGGATCGTTGGTTGCAGACTCAATCTGAAGGGTATTTGAAACGTTTGATTTTAAGGTTACATTCTTGTCTTTTCCAAGCAGTGAAAATACCGCGGCAGCGTCAGTTGAGCCCACAATACAGCCAAGCAGCAGGGCCTGAATAAAGGACAAATCCAAAATCAGGTAAGTTAACAGGCCTGTAATACCGGAGGTCATAACAACGCCAAAAGTAGCAAGAATGGCTGATTCTTTTGCCACACTTCGCATAGTTGCAAAACTGGTACGAAGTCCGCCGTCAAGAAGTATCACCGCAAGCATGAGATTTGCGACAAAGAAGGCTGAAGAATAATCTGTATAGTGTATATGCAGAATAATACCGTCCTCACCGGTAAGCATACCTATTGAAAGGAAGAGGAGCAGCAGAGGGGTACCAAAAAAGGCGGACAGCTTTGATGCAAGAATTGCAAAGGTTAAAAGAACACCCACAATTAAAAAAGCATACTCAATATCAATTGCAGGCATAGCATCACCCTAGCAGCAAACAACACACATACCACAGAATGTGGCATAAAAGACGTATATAAAAATTTATAGAAATTGGCAGAATCTGCCCAGGCTCTGATTAAATATGAGCTTTATACTGATATTTTAGTCTAGAAATATGCTCAAAAATAGTATTATTTGCAATTATTTAGCTAATTTTTATCAGTGGCCATAGGTTGATTTGATAGTTGCAGTTTTACAATATAATTATTCATCCTGCTGTTGCACTATTTTAGTACATTATAATATTTTCAGTAAAAGTAAAACTCTACTAAAGCATAATTTATTAAACTTATACTTTCATCAAAAACAAAGGCTTTAAAGACAATTTAGGCCGATTTTAATTTACTAAGTAAACTTCACACACTCTTCAGCCTGCTTTAGCAATATGCACCATTTTAGAACATTGAACTTATAACTGTATTTCTTTGTGCTAACATTCTGAACATGGTTTTTGTAAGTGAAAAAAGCCAATAAGATTCAATTACAGATACAGCGTCAAAGGAGCTGTTGTTTTATGTGTTCAATATTCGGTATTTTTGATATTAAAGAACATCCAGAAGCACTGCGTCAGACTGCTCTTGAAAACTCAAGACTCCAGCTGCACCGTGGTCCTGACTGGGAAGGTATTTACCAGGGCAAAAAGGCAATTATCGTTCATGAGCGCCTTTCAATTGTTGATCCTCAGAACGGAGCTCAGCCTCTTTATAACGAGAATAAGACTCACATTCTTGCTGTTAATGGCGAAATCTATAACCACAAGGAACTCAAAAAAGAGCTGACTGTTGACTACAAGTTCAAGACAGGCTCAGACTGTGAGGTTATTCTTCCATTGTACGAAGAGTTCAAACGTACCGGAAAGAATTTTGTTGACCGCCTGGTCGGTGATTTTGCCTTTGTGATTTACGATGAGGAAGATAACACCATCTTTGCAGCCCGTGATCACATGGGAATCAACCCAATGTACGTTGGTACTGACAGAGAGGGCAGATTCTATATTGCCTCTGAAATGAAGGCCCTTGTTAATATCTGTGATTCTGTAAAAGAATTCCCTCCCCGCCATTATCTTTATACTAAGGATGGCAATTACGAATTTGTTCAGTACTATCAGCGTGACTGGTTTGACTATGAGAATGTAAAGAACGATCCTGTTGATGTAAAGGCTCTAAAAGATGGGCTTATGGATGCTGTTCGCCGTCAGCTTATGTGTGATGTTCCATATGGTGTGCTGCTCTCAGGCGGTCTTGATTCTTCAGTAATTTCAGCAATTGCAAAATTCTACTCAGAAAAAAGAGTTGAAGATGATGGCAAGACTCAGGCCTGGTTTCCAAGACTTCATTCCTTTGCAATCGGTCTTGAAGGAGCTCCTGATCTTAAAAAAGCCAGAGTTGTTGCCGATTATCTTGGTACAGTTCACCATGAGATCCATTACACAGTTCAGGAAGGTATTGATGCCCTGCGTGATGTTATCTATCACATTGAGACCTACGATGTAACTACCATCAGAGCTTCAACTCCTATGTATCTGATGGCCCGCTATATCAAGGCTATGGGCATAAAGATGGTTCTCTCCGGTGAGGGTTCAGATGAGATCTTCGGCGGTTATCTTTATTTCCACAAAGCCCCAAATGCTAAAGAAATGCATGAGGAGCTTGTCAGAAAACTTGATCAGTTACACCTGTATGACTGCTTAAGAGCAAACAAATCCCTAATGTCATGGGGTGTTGAGGGCCGTGTTCCTTTCCTTGACAAAAAATTCCTCGATATTGCTATGCATTTTAATCCACAAGGTAAGATGTGCCCTGGCAAGGTTATCGAGAAAAAGGCTCTTCGTGAGGCTTTTGAGGGAATGCTGCCAGATGATGTTCTGTGGAGACAGAAAGAACAGTTCTCAGATGGCGTAGGCTACTCCTGGATCGACGCACTTAGAGATTATGCCGAAGAGCACGTATCTGACCGAAAGTTTGCAGAGCGAGAGATCCGTTTCCCTGTAAATACTCCTGTTACAAAGGAGGCTTATCTGTATCGTGAAATCTTTGAAGATCTGTTTAAGCTCCCATCTGCGGTTAAGACTGTACCTTACGGCAAGTCAGTGGCCTGCTCTACCCCAACTGCAATTGCCTGGGATGAGAAGTTTGCTCAGATGAACGATCCTTCAGGCCGTGCAGTAACAGATGTGCACGAGGAAGCTTACGAAATGGGTCACAAGATGTAACAGATCTCTTTAGTTGATAGTTAACAGATCTCTGAGGTGCTTATTCCCCCTCAGAGATTTTTTATTCCTACCCGCCTCTTTTTTTTCACTCTCTTTGAGTTTCTCTATAATATTCTATGACGGCTGATATTTTTATACCCAAAATTTAGCATTTGCTTCTTATGCGCCAAAACATCCTATATGGGAATAATTTTAGCATTTACAAAGAATTAACAGTCGATGTATACCACTTTAACAATGATATTCTTTAATAGGACCATCTTAACTAGGAGACTATATGAAGAAAAAATTATTACTGTCTTTAGCAGTTTCATCAATCTTATCTGCTCAGGCATTAGCTGTTGAGACAAATATTATTCCTATTGATGTTCCAAAGGATATGTATGTTGCCTATCCTGGTACAAACCCAGATTTCAAGGATGGCTTCATCACAGGCTTTGGCTCTTCAATCGCTTTCTTAAAACAGGATCAGGATGGTGCTTTATACTTTTATGGACTAACTGACAGAGGTCCTAATGCTGATGGTCCTTTAATGGAATACACAAGCGGAAATAAAACTGTAACAAGTCCAGCTAAATTCTTCCCATCCCCAGATTTTGTTCCATCAGTAGGTATTATCAAAGTAAAAGATAATAAGGCTACTGTATCGAGACTTATTCAGCTTAAAGATAAAGATGGCAAGCTCATCTCAGGCCGTCCTTTAAATACCGATCAGATTGGCTTTACCGGTGAGGTAGCAATTGATGATCAGTACAGAATTCTGCCATATGACAATAACGGCCTTGACAGTGAGGGTATTGCAGTTGCCGAGAACGGACACCTCTTTATCTCTGACGAGTACGGCCCATTTTTATGCGAATACGATCAGAATGGCGTTCTTTTAAACAGATATGCTCCAAAATCAGGTCTTCCTGAGATTATTAAAAACAGAACTCCAAACCGTGGCTCAGAAGGTGTTGCCATTATGCCTGACGGCTCATTAGCCTTAATGGTTCAGTCAGTACTTAATCTTAAAAATGGTGAGCATTCCTCAAAGAAAACAGCTCATTTTGCAAGAATTGTTATCTTTAATCCAAAAGATAAGAGTTACAGGACTGTAGGCTATCCAATCAATTTTGACAGCTACAAGAAACCTGGTGATGCAAAACTTGGCGATATCTATGCTCTTAATGATCATGAGTTTCTGATTATTGAACAGGGCAAGGATAAGAACAAGGTAATGCAGAATCTTATCTACAAGGTTGATATTGCAGGTGCAGATAATCTTAATGAGGCCCAAAAAGATGGTCTTGAGCCTGAGTATTTTGATGACAACGCAGGCTTTAAATTAGCTAAAAAAGAACTGCTTGTTGATTTAAGAGCTTTAGGCTACCGTCATGAAAAAGCAGAAGGTATTACTCTGCTTCCTGACAGAAAGACTATTGTTGTTATCAATGATAATGATTTTGGTATTACAGTTGATGTGGTTGATCCAGAAAACAAGAAGAGCAAGATCACTGACTATACTCTTAAAAAGGATGGCACCTTACAAATCAACGGTAAATCAGCAAATCCTAAGTTCAAGTTCAAAAGACTCCCTCCTGAGGAATCTGTATCTGAACTGTTTATGATCACTTTGGATAAACCTTTATAATCATTTATTTTGTTGGTATAGTTTGGCAGGCTTAGTCCTGCCTTTTTTTTATCCTCACTATTCATAATCAGCCTGAATCGCAATACAATAAAAAAAGAATATCTGTTATGAGCTTGTTTATGGAAATGTACGATACCCTTCTTTTAGCCATTTACGCCGGTCTTTTTATCTTTGCCTGTACTGCCTTAGGTTCGGCAGTTGTCTTCTTTATGATAAAAGGCAAAACGGGAATCTATACTCAGCTAAGTCTTGGTTTTAGTGCAGGGATCATGCTTGCAGCCTCAGTATTCAGCCTGCTTATGCCCGCAATTGAACTTGGAGATAAAAACTCGTTTTCAGCCCTCATTCCAGTTGTTGGAGGTTTTATTTTAGGTATGCTCTTTCTTATCTGTATTGATAAAGCCACGCCTCATCTGCACCTTATGGCTCAATCTCCTGAAGGAC
>JBJEWX010000264.1:0-7023 GCA_051885275.1 Succinivibrio sp.
TAGAAACCGTATTCTCAGAAATAACAAGATCACCTGCAGAAGTAGCAGAATCTGAACTGTTCTGACCATCTCGCTCATCATCAGAGCCCGAGGTGGTATCATCTCTGTTCTCATTTGAGATAGTGGAGGTTGTCTGGAAGTTCATCATTACACCGCCATCTTCAATAATCTGCTTGCCAGTATCACCCTGAGAGGCATCTAGCTGAGCTTTGACTGCTTCCTGAACTTCTTCTGACAGTTGTGAGGCAAGGGAACCTGGAACAATAAGTGCTCCACCTGGGGAATTAACCGCGGTAACCTCTGTAAAGGCCTGAGCAATACTCTCTGCCATGGATTTTGCATCAGACTGCTTGGCCATAGCAAAGGCATAAAGAACCACAAAAAGAGCAAACAGCAGAGTCATGAAGTCCGCATAGGACACCATCCAACGCTCAAGGTTTTCATGCTCTGGCGGTTTCTTTTTCATCTTTAAGCCTTAAGTCGCTTTTAAGCGTTCTCGTTCTTCTCACCTGCATAAACAGCAAGTCTGCGCTTTAGCATCATGGTGTTCTCGCCTGATGCAATAGAAACTAAACCTTCTAAGGTCATGTATTTATACAGAGTCTGCTCTGCCACAATACCCTTGATGCGGTTTGAAGCTGGAAGACAGATAATATTTGCAATAACAAGACCATAAATGGTTGCAACGAAAGCAACAGCAATTGCAGGACCTAACTCATCAGGTCGGTCAAGCAAAGACATGGCATGAATCAGACCTAATACAGCACCGATAATACCCATGGTTGGAGAATAACCACCCATAGCCTCGAGCATTTTTGCATAAGGCTCATACTTTGCTTCCTCAACAGCAATACCCTGCTCAAGAATACTCTTTAATGCATCCTTGTCCACGCCGTCTACAATCATCTGAATGCCGTCTCTGGTGAAATCATCTGAAGCTGAGGCAATAGAATTCTCAAGTGCCAAAAGTCCCTGCTGTCTTGCAGTGGTTGAAAGTCCGACTAAAAGCTCAACCTGAGCTTCCATGCCCACGCGAGGAGGAACAAGAGTCCAGATAAAACACTTGAGAGCGCCGACAATGGTTGCAATAGGAAACTGAACCATGCAGGCAAAGAATGATGCACCAAACACAACAAGGAAAGCTGGCAACACAAGCATCATGCTAGGATTTGTTCCTTCCAACATCATACCAGCAAGAATACAGGCGATTGCCAGGAAGATAGCAATAAAGTTCATATTAACCAGCCTTAATTATTAAGTTTCCGCAAACAGTAAAATCAGTTCTCACTACAACTAGTTGAGTTCTTTAACGATGCTGCCTGCAATATCTCCAAGAGGTAACACAAGATCTGCAACATTTGCATTAACAATGGCCTGAGGCATACCGTAAACAACGCAGGTCTCCTCATTCTGAGCCCATACAACTGCTCCTTTTCGCTTAAGCAGAGTACATCCCTCACAGCCATCTGATCCCATACCTGTTAGGATCATAGCCAAAACCTTTCCGCCATAGATCTGACATAAGGATGCAAAAGATACATCAACACATGGGTTATAGGCAACTCTACCTGTATCAGAGATGATTCTGATCCTGGTTTTTACACCAACCTTCTCAAAAATCATCTGCTTTCCGCCAGGAGCAATATAGCAGGTACCAGCCTCAAGGATATCACCGTCTGTAGCTTCAACTACATGAAGCTGAGACATGGAATCCATACGTGCGGCAAAGGTTGCAGTAAAAGATGCAGGCATGTGCTGCACAATAACCACAGGTACCGGAAGTTTTGGCAGATTAGGAATAATCTGCTGCAGGGCAACCGGGCCCCCTGTAGAACTTCCGATAGCTACAATAGAATGTGATTTTCCTGACTTTTTAAAAGCGGTTGTTTCTGACTTATGATCACCAAAGGTGAACTTTCTTGCAGCTGCAGGAACGCCCTGCTCTGAAGAAAGCATTTCATTAATCTTCTTGTACTGTCCCATAGCAGCACCTGCAGTTGCAGGGGCGGCACTAGCTGTTGATGGGGCAGCTGTTCTTGAAGTAAAAGCAGAAGAGGCAGCTGTGGTTCTTAAAGATCCTGCGGCAGTACCTGCTGTACTTCTAAAAGCTGAGGTGGCAGGAGCACTTGCAGGTTTTGCAGTAGCTGCTGATGCCGGGGCCGGACGGAAACCGCGTACTCTGCTTCTTGAAACTGCTTTAATTGAAGCAATCAGATTCTTTAAGGCTTCTTCTCTGCGGTGAGCAATATCATCAAAGTTCTTAGGCATGAAGTCAACTGCACCTGCCTCAAGAGCTTTAAATGTAGAATTTGCTCCCTCAAAGGTTAGAGAAGAGAACATCAGAATTGGAGTAGGACATTTGGACATAATCTCCTTAACTGCTGTAATACCATCCATAACAGGCATTTCAACATCCATTGTGATTACGTCCGGACGCAGCTTCTGTGTCATGTCGACACCCTCTTTTCCGTCCTTAGCCTCTCCTACAACCTGCATTGTAGGATCTGACTCAACAATTTCTCTTAGACGCTTTCTGAAAAAGGTTGAGTCATCTACAATTAAAACCTTGGTTGCCATACAATTATCCTTATAAAATATTAACTATTCTCTTCTTGAGTTTCCTGCTCAGACTCAGATGCAAGATCTTTTCTCTGTAACACTGCATCTACAGCTTCTGTTGGAAGATCTGGAAGTCTAGTAACTCGCTCTGCATTCTTGTGAGCATATGCTCTCATAAGTCCAGGAATATCTAAAATCAGCGCAATACCACCGTCAGATGTAACAGTAGCACCAGCCATACCAGGAGTGTGACGGAGAACGTCATCAAGAGGCTTAATCACAACTTCTTCCTGACCTAAAAGCTCATCTACAACAAAACCAACAAGCTGTGCTGCTGATACCTGCACAAGAACTATATGAGCCTTATGCTGCATGTATTCCTGAATTGAAACATTTTCGAACCACTGCTTCAAGAAGAATAGAGGAATTGCCTTATCTCTGATCACAATTGTGTTAAGACCGTCAACATTGCGCATTGAATCAAGTTCAAGGAAGAAAATCTCTGATACTGATGTCAGCGGCAGAGCAAAGGTTCTGTGAGACACTGAAATCATCAGAGTAGGCAGAATTGCAAGTGTCAGAGGAACCTTGATCTCAATTGTTGTTCCCTCTCCGTAAGTTGAGATAACGTGTACAATACCGTTTAATTTTGAGATATTTGTCTTTACCACGTCCATTCCCACACCACGGCCTGAAATATCAGTTACCTCAGTGTTTGTTGAGAAACCAGGTGCGAATATCAGGTTTAAAGCATCTGAATCTGAAAGTCTGTCAGCTGCTGACTCATCCATAAGTCCCTTCTTAACTGCCACAGCACGAAGAGCATCAGGATCCATACCCTTACCGTCATCTGAAATCTTAAGCAGAATATGATCACCCTGCTGAGATGCTGACAGAAGTACCACACCTGTCTCAGGCTTGCCTGCTGCGATTCTCTCCTCAGGAGATTCAATACCGTGGTCACAGCAGTTGCGAACCATGTGAATCATTGGATCTGCAAGCGCATCAACCAGATTCTTGTCAAGCTCTGTGTCCTCACCCTCCATTCGCAACTCAATCTTCTTGCCAAGCTTTCTGGCCAGGTCACGAACCACACGAGGGAATCTGCCAAATACCTTCTTAACAGGCTGCATTCTGGTCTTCATGACTGAATTCTGCAGATCACCTGTTACCACATCAAGATTTGATATCGCTTTTGACATTTCCTGATCGGAACGGCGGGATGCCATGTTAACAAGACGGTTTCTGACAAGAACAAGCTCTCCCACAAGATTCATAATGTCATCTAGGATCTTAGTATCCACACGCACAGTTGTGTCTGTTTCAGCTGCAGCTTTGTTGTCTGCCGCCTTCTGAGCTGCAGGTGCTGATGGAGCCTTAGGAGCAGCTGCAGGTGCGGCTGGCTTTGGAGCTGCCTCTTTTGCAGATGCCTTGCTCTGAGCCTTGTCATAATCCTCACCTGAGGCAACCTTAAGTTCGCTTGGCGCACTCTTTGAAGTTTCATTTTCCTTAGCACCAGCGAGCATCTTGTCAAAATCAGCATCAGTAGCATCAGCCTGCTCATCATTGTCAGCACCAGGTGCATGACCTTTTCCATGCAGCTGATCAAGCAGAGCTTCAAATTCCTCTTCTGTTATATCATCAATAGAGGAATCATCCCCGCCCTCTTTAGCAGGCTCAGGTTCTGGCTCAGGTTCAGGTTCTGGCTCAGGTTCAGGCTCTGGTGCCTTAGGTGCTGCAGCTACTGCCTCGCCCTTTGCTAGAGCATGCAGTCGGTCAATAAGCTCAGCTGGTGCATCTGAAAGCTGATCTCCGTTCTTGACAGCATCAAACATGGTAGTGATCTCATCATATGCCTGAAGTACCGCATCCATCAAATCAGGAGACATACCGATTCGACCGTTGCGCAATTCATCAAACAGACTCTCTGCTGCATGACACACTTCAACCAGGCTTGTCAGCTGTAAGAAGCCTGCACCACCTTTAACTGTGTGGAAACCTCTGAAAATGGCGTTTAGCAGATCCTTGTCGTCAGGGGTCTTCTCAATCTGAACCAACTGCTCGTTCAGATTTTCAATAATCTCACCTGCTTCTACTATAAAATCTTGTAGAATCTCATCATCCATAGAATACGGTCTCCGTTTTTTTTTTTAGAATCCTAAGCTTGCAAGCAAATCATCAACATCATCCTGACTTGCCGCAATGTTGTCTGACTGTTCTTTTACACTTTCAAGAGCAGGCCCCTGTGGAGAGATGCCAGATACAGCCTCGTCATTTTCACTCTTAAGCATGGTATCCCTTTCATCCTGACTGAACTTCATCAGGAAGTTCAGCAGCTTGTCTTCAACTTCTCCAACTAAGGTTATAACCTTCTGAATCATCTGTCCTGTAAGGTCCTGATAGTCCTGAGCCATCAGAATTACATTAAGCTGCTCACATAACTTTTCGGCATTATTCTTTGTATCATGAATAAGTCCGTCTACATTTCTGCACAGAGTCACAAAATTATCTCTGTCTATGCGTCCGTGCATCAGAGCACTCCAGGCAGGAAGCAGTTTTTCAACAGATCCCTGCAGACTCTTTAACATAGGCTCGCAGGCATCAACAGCATCTAATGTTCTTGATGCTGCCGAATCAGTCATTCTGATAATCGATGACAGTCTTTCAGATGCTCTTGGTATGTCAACGTTAGCAATGACCTTTAATCTCTCATCATCGGCAAAAGACTTAATGGCATTGTGCAGATCTCGGGTAAGTGTACCTACCTGCTCGAATACCTCATCTTCTTTTGAAGGTGAAATATCTTTTGCTAATGACACTAGCTTCGCTTCAGCCTCTTCCTGCATTCCTGCTTCAAGAAGGCACTTGATGTCCTCAAGATCTTCAAGTGTCATGGCTTTTCTGATTTCATCTGCCATAAACAAATGACCTGTTATTCAAAACGCTCAAAAATCTTATCTAGCTTTTCTTTTAGTGTTACAGCTGTAAATGGCTTTACGATGTATCCGTTTACGCCAGCTTTTGCAGCTTCAATAATCTGCTCTCTTTTAGCCTCTGCTGTAACCATCAGTACCGGTAAGGCCTTTAATTTAGGGTTCTTTCTGATTGCCTTTAACAAATCAATACCCTGCATGATTGGCATATTCCAGTCTGTCACCACAAAATCAAAATCCCCTGATTCAAGCATAGGCAAAGCTGTAGCTCCGTCATCTGCCTCATGGGTATTATTGAACCCGAGATCTCGTAACAGATTTTTGATAATACGTCTCATGGTTGAAAAATCATCAACGATGAGGATCTTAATGTTCTTATCCAAGGTGATCTCCTTAATATAGACTACCAGTATATATACCTTATACTGCTGATCTATATACTTTTATAGATGGTACAACTTAACTTTACCACTTAAATATATAAAAAATGATAATTTAGGCTACATTGCACTCCAATCTTTGAGCATAGATCGCAATCTTGCCATAGATTGTGACAGCAACTGACAGATCCTAGACTCACTAAGGTCAAGAACCCTGCCTATTTCTTTTAGGTTTAACTCCTCATCATAATAAAGAGCCAATACCTGCTGCTCTCGTTCCGGTAAATTAGATATCGCCAGAGCCAGAGCTTTCTTGAATTTTGAGGTGGCCAGAACATCAAACAGCTTGTCTTTGGTATTGTCACCATCCTCAGCTAGCACATCAAATGATACTCCAAGATCTTCAATTCCGATCATCTGACTTGAGGAAGTATCTGAAAGCATCTGATGGTATTTATCAAGGTCAACACCCAGTTCAAGTGCAATTTCAGCATCTTTAGGCTCCCTGCCTAACTGATTTGATAACTTTGAAATTGCATTGGAAATGTTTCTGGAATTCTGATGTACAGAGCGGGGGGCCCAGTCTGACTGACGCATTTCATCAATCATCGAGCCTCTGATTCTAATGGAAGCATATGTTTCAAATACTGCACCATGACCTTCTTCGTAATGGGATGCCGCATCCATAAGACCTATCATTCCAGACTGAATAAGATCATCTAACTCAACACATGCAGGCAGTCTGGCTTTTAAATGAAGAGCAATTCTCTTGACCAAAGGTGCGTACCTCTGAACAAGGGAATTCATATCAAGACGCTGCTGCGCCTGATAAACCTTAGCTCCGTTTAACATACCAGCCATAAAAACATTCTTCTTAATTAACTGAATTTACTATTTATTCTAATAATAATCGTTTTCATAATTATTTCTTATTGTTTGTGATCAAATTTTCAACAAAAAATTCAAGATGACCACCTGCAACCTCAGGTATTGGCCACGTTGTGATCCTGTTTGCCAGAGTTTTAAACGCTCTTGCTGCAGGGGAGGTTGGGAAAACATCTACAACGCAGGATCTCTGTATTATTGCCTTGCGCATATTCATATCAACAGGTATGCAGGCTACAAGCTCTAAGGTCGCATCTATGAATCTT
>JBJEWX010000265.1:0-7008 GCA_051885275.1 Succinivibrio sp.
GTGGGAGTTTTCCTTTTTTACGGACTAAAACAAGTCCAAGTCCAAGTTCATAGGATAAGGCAGCACCAAACAGAAATCCTCTGGCATCGGCAGCAACTATATAGTCAGGTTTTTCATCAGAGCACATGTCACGAAGAAGTTCAATTGAAGTTCTAAAGGCAATAGGATCTTCAAGCAAGGTAGTTATATCTCGAAAGAGGATACCTTCTTTTGGAAAGTTTGGAACTGATACAATTGACTTTTCAAGAATGGCTACTTTTTTTTCATAATCAGCTATTGATGAAACACTTAACATATCTGCCACCTTTATGTATTCCCGCTTTTATTCAAGCAGAATACTAAAAATAAATTTTTAGGTTATAATCCGACTAACGATTTTAACAAAAAATGCAGAAAATTTCTCTAAGGTTATGAAATATAAAGCCGTTTTATTTGATCTTGACGGAACTATTCTCAATACAGCACCTGCTATTATGAATGCCTGCAATCATACTCTGCTTAAATTTGGCTTTAAGACAGTTGATGAGTCAGTTATCAAAAGTCAGCTTACAGCAGGGATGAGTTGCATGCTTAAACTTGGTGTTCCCAAAAATCAGTGGGAGAGTGCTGGAGTTGATACGGTTATGAAAGAAGAGTTTGCATCTTTCTACACTCAGAACATGAATGAGGGAACCTGCGAGTATGAGGGCATATCAGAACTTATAGACAAACTTGCAGAAAACGGAATAAAAACAGCAGTAGTGACCAACAAGCGCTATCAGATGTCAGAAAAAATCCTAAAAGAGTTTGCCTTTTCAGAGAAATTTGAGTTTATAGTCAGCACCTGTGATCTTAAACGGGCTAAGCCCTATCCTGACGGGATTTTAAAAGCTCTTGAGCTTCTTGGAATAGGTTCGGATGATACACTGTATGTAGGTGATCATATAAATGATGTTTTAGCAGCAAAGGCAGCCTTGTGTGACAGTGCAGCAGTCAGCTGGGGCTACGGGGAGCTTGAATGCGGCAGCTGCAAGAACTGGCAGGCTGACTTTATAGCCCACAGCGTTCCTGAGTTATCGGCTTTCATTTTTGGTACAATGTAAAATAAAAAGTATAAAATTGAATCTATGGTTATGTTAAAAAAATCGCTACTCTCTGTGGCTCTTACAGGTATTTTTACCACAGTCAATCTTACAAATGCCGCAAGCGTATATGACAAAGACGGCACCTCTGTTGACCTTTTTGGTTCTGTAAAAGCAATGCTTGCAACTGACAAAGCAGCAAGAACACTCAAGAGCACCTATAAAAAAGGCAATAACGACAATACCCTGCAAAACACAGCAAATTTTGGAATCGCAGGAAGAGCCAGAATTACTGATGGCTTTAGTGCCATTGCCTATTCAGAATGGATCATGCCTAGTGGTAGCAATGGTTATGACAAAATAAAAACCAAAGCTCAGTATGCCGGTATTGATGCCTCAGAATTTGGAACTCTTTGTGCAGGCCGTGGCAATAATGCCTATTACGCAGTTGCCGGTGTTACCGATATTTTTGAGGAGCTGGATACCAGGGTAAACGATCACTACTCCCTTGGAGATGAACTCCCTGGCCTGTTTATGTACTCTCTAAGTGCCTTAGGCTGGGATTTAAAACTCTCCTACCAGACAGCATCTGAAGATGTAAATGACACCCCGGTCGATATCTACAACGGCGTTTCCTTTTCTATGACCACAAGACTTAAATCAGGTATTAGCATTGCCTATGGTATCAGCTACTATGATTATGCCTACAATAATGATGCACTTATGACTGATTATTTCAGACCGATTGTCAACAAAATGCATTATAAAAGTGAATACGATCTCTTTGCTGCTGAGGTATTCAAGCCATCATGGAAAATTGATAAGGGTATCTCTGTAAGCTATGGTACCTTTGGCGAGGGACTCTATCTTGCAGGCAATATCACTCAGACAAAATATGATCACTATACTCACCACCTGTTTAGCTATGAGCTTGTTTCAAACTACACTTTTGAATCAGGTTTATACCTTACAGCCGCATATGGTGCGAAAAGATTTAACAATACTAATATAATATCTGAAGTTACGTTAGGAGCAGGTTATAACTTTGCTCCTACCTTTAAGGTGTTTGCAGAAGGATCCATTGATGCCGGCAGCAAACCTCTACACTACTACTCAGAACAGACTGCTCTTGATTATTGTCTTGATAAAAACAGAGCACTGCTTGGTGCCGTGTACCTGTACTAATAAAAAAAGTGCTAATATACTAGCACTAGGTGAAATTTAAGGAATTTACGATGGTTTCAAATAGAATTAAAGCTTCAGTTTTGGCTTTTGGTGCTTTGGTCAGCTTTTCAGCTTTAGCTGATACAGGTTTTAAGGTTCCTGTTCATTACAATATTGAACTTGTTGATGGTGAGTCAGATCCTGATTCTTACAGCAGATTCAGCAGAATGATTTCCTTAGCTCCTGGTAAACACCAGATTGTGCTTACCTTTAAGGATAATTTTAAAAACGGTTCTGACTCCAGAATTGTGCAGTCAATCGATCCTGTAGTTATTGATATTGAGAATCTAAAGGCTGATCAGGTTGTTACCTTCCAGTACAAGAAACCTGCAAATGAGGATCAGGCAAAAGTTTATGCTCATCAGCAGAAGATCACTTTAACCGACAGCACCGGTCGTACTCTTCCTGCAAGTGAGGCAAAATATTTCATTCTTACCTCAGACAGAGGCTTCTCTTTAATGAGAGATTACCGTCAGGAACTAGACAGCCTGAACAGACTGTATGCTCCAGCTTACATAAGCAACGAAAACAGAGGTATTCAGATGACTGAATACGGAGCACCTACAATAAGAGCCGGTTATGAAAATACAACTTCCTCACAGCAGGTTCAGGGACTGACCTTAGAGCCTATGGGAGCTGATTCTTCTGCAATGGCAACCTCAAGCACAGCTAAAGGTTCAAAGGCTGATGCTGCAACATATAACAATCTTGTAAAGATGTACAACAGTGCAGATGACGCTACCAAGCTTAAATTTGTTAAATACGTAATGTCCCACTAATCAATATAAGCAGTATCACTCTATGATACTGCTGTTTTTTTATCATATGACAAAGACACCTCTTACAGTCGTTATCCTTGCTTACAACGAAGAATCTAATATTAGAGACTGCATAGAGTCAGCTTCCTTTGCTGATGAAATTTTAGTTATTGACAGTCTGTCTACCGATAACACAGATGCTATTGCTGTAGAACTTGGAGCTAAAGTTTTACAGCGTGACTTAAACGGGGACTACGCGGCACAAAGAAATTTTGCAATTGAAAATGCCCGTCATAAATGGATTTTCATGCTGGATGCTGATGAAAGGATCTCAAAACCTCTGTCTGATGAAATTAAAATCTGTGTTGCCTCAGACTTTAATAAATGTTACACCGTTTCTAGAGAAAATCATTTTGTACAGGGAAAAGTTCTTCACGGTGTCTTAAGACCTGACAGAGTTGAAAGACTTTTCATAAAAGAGGGTTCTTTCTATGAGGGTGTGGTACATGAAAGACTGCACTCCCCATACGATAAGAAACTGCTTAAAGGCCGACTGATTCATTTTCCTTATAAGAGTTTTGAAGCTCATATGAATAAAATGAACAGGTATACTACCCTTTTGGCGCAGAAATATCATGAAAAGGGAAAGAAATGCTGTTTTATAAGAGATATACTCATAAAACCAGTATGGGCTTTCTTTAAAATGTATTTTATCCACAGGGGCTTTTTAGATGGCAGACTTGGTTTTGAATTCTGCCTGCTACACTATTTTTATACATTAGAAAAATATCTGAAACTCAATAGTCTAAACAAATATCAGGGGCGTATCTAATGCAGATTTCCATTATCATTTCTACCTATAACAGGCCTGATGCTCTTAAACTTATTCTTCAGGCACTTGATTATCAGACAGACCGAGACTTTGAAGTTATTATTGCTGATGATGGTTCAAGAGATGATACTAGAAAACTGATTGCCCAAATGACAGTCAACTGTTCATACCCGATTTTGCATGTCTTTCAGGAGGATAAGGGGTTTAGACTGTCTAGAATCAGAAATCTTGCAGCTACTAAGGCCTCCGGAGAATATCTGGTTTTTCTTGATGGGGACTGCATCCCAAGAGCTTCTTTTGTTAAAGCTCACAGAATGCTTGCCCAGAAGAAATGCCTTGTAGCAGGTAACAGGATCCTCCTTTCAGAAAGTTTTACAAAAGAAGTTCTTGAAAAACAGCTACAGCTTCAGACCTTTTCCTTTTTCAGATGGTTTAAGATCTATCTTCGTGGAGGCATCAACAGACTGCACCCTCTTATCGTATTACCTTATTTTCACTCTCTTAGAAACCTTAAAGATAAATGGAAAAAAGCCAGAGGTTGCAATTTTGCCCTGTTTAAAGAGGATTACTTTGCAGTTAATGGCTGTGACTGCGACTTTAAAGGATGGGGGTATGAGGACTCTGATCTTGCAGTACGCCTTATCCACAGCGGTGTTTCAATAAAATCCGGCAGATATGCAACTGGCGTGTTCCATTTGTTTCATAAAGAAAATGACCGCTCAAATGAAAATGAGAACCTAAAGGCTTTGCAGAAAAGATTAAATTCTGATGTAATTAGAGCTGAAAACGGAATTGATGAGCTCTTTGAGTAACATTCTTAGACAGAAGCTCCATGAGCTCTGTCTTTTACTTTTAAATACCTTAATTTTCAGTAAAATTCACTATTCTACTTTTCTGTCTCTTTTGACAGTATTGTATATCTCACAAAAATTTTCCTTATGAATCATCTTAATAATAATGATTTCAACTAAGCATAAAAATAATTAAAACGTTTTAGATAATTATGTGATTTGCTCAAAAAAATTTTAAAAATCAGCCAAAAATTTAAGTTGCATTGACCAAATTTAGTAATCATAAGTCTTTTACTTATATATAATCATAAGTAACAATAATACTAACTTACATTTTACTAAAGTTTTACCTTAAGTATTCGTTAGTATAATTACTGTATATTTCTTTGATTCCTATAAGTAAGTGATGCACTATGAACATATTTAACACTTTGGGCGTTAAGGCTAAACTTGCCGGAGCTTTTGCCGCGGTGATTTTCCTGTCTCTCATAACAACTATTGTTTCAATTACAACGATCAGTAACTCTATTTCTGTTGCACATTTTGCTCAGGATGTTATTGAGAATCACTACTCTAAGATTGTTGCTGTATCTAGAAGCGCCACCGCATTTAGAGATGATCTTGTATTATTCTCAAATAATGTTGCTAACTACAATGAGGAAACAGCAGCTAAAACAGATGAGGATATTGCAAAGATTCAGAAAACCTTAGGCGAAATTGAGCTGTTAAGTGAGGCTGATAAGGCTGAATTTGACAAAGTGAAAGCCATGCTTACATCAGTTATTGATATCTACAAGAACAAGATGGAGCACATGGTTGACAGAGGCTATTCTGTTGATGTTCGCAATACTTACAATAATGAGATTTTTCCTGTTATCAATGAAGCCACAATTTCCTTAAACAAGATTGTAAGCGAGTATCTTGAGCGTGTTGATGATAATGTTAAATCAATGACCGATACCACTCCAATTGTAGTTATTGTGGTAATTTCAATTATTGCAGTTCTTTTCTCCTGCTATATAGCCTTTAAACTGCCTAAGTCAATTGTTGGCATTTTAAACTATGCAGTAGGTCATGCTGCTACAATCTCCCGCGGCGACTTGTCTAACCCAATCATTAACAAGGGAAGAACTGATGAGTTTGGTCAGCTTCTTGATTCTTTAGAGAAGATGCGACTTGACTGGACTAATAACATTAGTGTTATCAGACAGGCAACCTCAAAGATTGAAGAGGCCTTTACAACAATTGATAATGTAACCTCTGACATGAACAGCAAGGCTCAGGATTCCCAGTCTCGCTCTATTACAGTTGCAGCTGCTGCTGATGAGATGGTTTCCACCACCTCTGATATTGCTAAGAACTGTGAGTCTGCTGCTTCAAACTCAACCCAGTCAAATGATACCACCCGTGAAGGTGTTAATAAGGTACAGCAGACTATCGAAGGAATTCATCAGCAGGTTGCCAAGTCAAAACAGGACGCTGAAAATGTTCAGTCTCTTGTTGAACAGGCCCAGAAGATTGGAACCATTGTTCAGACCATTGATGATATTGCTTCACAAACAAACCTCCTTGCTCTTAACGCTGCAATTGAGGCTGCCCGCGCTGGTGAGGCCGGTAAGGGATTTGCCGTGGTAGCTGATGAGGTTCGTGCCCTGGCATCAAGAACATCATCTTCAACTCAGGAAATTACAAAGATGGTTACCCAGATCCAGACAAATGCTAATACTGCAAACGAATCAATGCAGTCTTCTGTTAAGAACATGGATAGCCTCGCTGTAGAGACAAGTTCAATTGAGGAATTACTAAATGCTATTACAGATCAGGTAAGCTCTGTAAATGCTCAGATAACTCAGATTGCTACAGCTGCAGAACAGCAGACCACTGCTACATCAGAGATTTCAGGAAACATGCAAGATATTACTCACTACTCAGAATCTCTGTCTACTGACTGTGCAAAGGCAAAAGAGGAAGTACTAAAATCAAACGATCTGATTAGAGAACTGGTTAATATTATTAACAGAATTAAGATCTAGCTTTGGATTTCCAATCACTTAAGAGGTCTCAATACTAATTGAGACCTTTTTTATTCCTGCTCTATTCTTCTTACAAACACAATAAAACAGCAGTTATCTTTAAGCTAAACCTTTTTCTGATAGAAAGAAAAATTGAGTGAGGGGGGGGGGTATGCGGACCTTTCATAAGCCTTCTTATGACTTTTCTAAAAAGCTTGCTGCCTACGTTCTTTAATGGAGTATAGAGTCTTCTATAGCCGTAACATTCATAGTTTTTTTTAGGCTCTTCGTGCATATTTATGGGTAAAAATGGAATGTGGATCTCGGTTA
>JBJEWX010000266.1:0-6978 GCA_051885275.1 Succinivibrio sp.
CCATAGCCCTCGGTCCCGCCATAGGCACGGACAAGCGCACCGCGCTGGCTTTCATACAGCAGACGGGCCACGCCGCCGTGCCGCTCGTCATCGATGCTGATGGCATCAACATTCTTGCCGACCACCGCAGCTGGATAAGGCATAATGGCTATGAAATCCTGGTTGAAACTCCTAATGAGTTCAGACTCAAGGAGAGAGTAAAACTAGGAGACTCCATTGCAAATAATGGAGTCTGTCTGACTGTAACCTCAATCTCAGGAGCCTGCTTTAGTGCAGATGTTTCAACAGAAACTGTAAGATGCACTAGCTTTGGCGGATATAGTTCAGGGCAAAAAATAAACCTAGAGCTAGCCTGTACCCCTGATACTCATTTAGGTGGACATATTGTTCAGGGGCACGTGGACGGAACAGGTACTGTCACCTCAAGAAAAGTGCTTGATGATGCTTTTGATATAATGGTCAAAGCGCCAGATGAGCTTTTGCGCTATATTGCAACAAAAGGTTCAATAGCTGTAGATGGAGTATCTTTAACAGTAAACGAGGTAAAAGGAGATGAGTTTAGACTGACTCTGATCCCACATACTCAAAGCCATGTTAATTTTGAGAATTTTAAGGAAGGCTGCAGTGTAAACATTGAGGTAGACGTGTTAGCAAGATACCTTGAAAGACTGCTGTCTTTTAGCGGCTCAGGGCAGAAAAGTGATGACAGATCATCTGGACTGACTCTTGAAAAGCTACATAAAAACGGATTTTTCTAATTATTGGAGAACATATGTCAATTAAAGTTATTGAAGGAAATAAGCCTTGCAGAGACGGAAAGTTCGCAATTGTTGTTTCTCGTTTTAACAGCCTTATTTGTGAGCGCCTTGTAGAAGGTGCCGTTGACGTGCTCAAAAGAGAAGGAGAGGTTCCAGAGGAGAACATCACTCTTGTTCGTGTCCCAGGTGCAATTGAAATTCCTGTAACCTGCCAGAAAATTGCAACTTCAAAGAAGTATGATGCAATTATTGCCCTAGGTTGTGTGATCCGTGGATCTACCTATCATTTTGAGGTGGTAGCAAACGAATGTGCCAAGGGGGTTACCCAGGTAACCTTAAATTATGCAACTCCAATTGCAAATGGCGTTCTGACTGTAGATACCCTAGAGCAGGCATTAGAGCGAGCCGGTTCTCATACTGGAAATAAAGGTGCAGAGGCGGCTTCTTCTGCATTAGAAATGGTCAATGTTCTAAAACAGTTCTAATCTTATACAAAAGGATAACTTACAATGGATTCAACAGAAGGTTCAGTTACCCCTGCAATGCGCCATAAGGCCAGACATTTTGCAATGCAGGCAATTTACCAGTGGCAGCTGACAGGCTTAAGTCCAACAGAAATTGAAAAGCAGTTTTTAGAAGATCAGCCGATGAAAGGCACTGATCTTGATTATTTTCATGCCATTGTTTCTGGTGTAATCAATAATGTGTCAGAGATCGATGAAACCTACGCTCCACACCTAAGCCGTCCTCTTGAAGATCTTGATCAGGTGGACAAGGCTGTGCTCAGACTTGGAACATTTGAGCTTATGTTCAGACAGGAAGTTCCATACAGAGTAGTGATCAATGAGTCAATCATTCTGGCAAAGGAATTTGCAGAGCAGGACAGCCATAAGTTTGTAAACGGCGTTTTAGACAAAGTTGTTAAGGCAATTAAAGGTTAAGGTTTGATTCTTGGCAATCGGTGAATTTGATCTTATCAAAAAATACTTCGCCACTCATGATAGTGGTGAAGGAATTTGTCTAGGCGTAGGAGATGACTGCGCCATCATTGATATCCCTCCTCAAAAGCAGCTTGCAATAACAACAGATACCCAGATTGAGAATGTGCATTTTTTCAAAGGAACAGATCCTTATCAGATAGGCTATAAGTCTCTTTTGGTTAATGTATCTGATCTTGCTGCTATGGGAGCTAAGCCATACTGTTTTACTTTAAGTCTCACTCTCCCATCTTCAGATGAGTATTTTCTTGAAAATTTCTCAAAGGGACTATTTAGTTTATCTTCAAAACTGAATATGCCTCTTATAGGGGGAAATATCACTAAGGGAGAGCTGTCAGTAACAGTTAGCGCCTATGGTCTTTTACCTAGAGGCAAAGCTTTAAGAAGAGATGGTGCCTGTATAGATGATGATATATATGTCACAGGATCCTTAGGCTTGGCAGGGCTTGCTGTCGAGCTTGGGTATCATCATATAGAACTTGCCGGTGGTGCTTTTGATCAGTGTTATAAAAAAAGCATGCTGATTGAGGACAGGTGCGAATTTGCTGTGGATTTACTAGATTATGCTCATTCTGCGTTAGATATATCAGATGGGCTTGTTGGTGATCTGAACCATATTCTCAAAAGTTCTGAGGCTGGAGCTTTGATCTGGATTGAGAGCATCCCTTATGCTAAAGAATTTGAACAATACTGCATAGATGAGAAAATCAGGGATCATCTCTGCCTGTATGGTGGAGGCGATTATGAACTGCTGTTTACAGCTCCAATAGCCAACAGAGAGGTAATCAGTAGAATTTCAGAAAAGCATTCAGTTCCTGTTTCAAGAATAGGCAAGATTAAAAATGGTTCATTGCATCTTACAAAACATGGTAAGATGTACTATCAGAATGAAAAAACATTTGAACATTTTTGATAATTCAATAAAAATTGGAGATTATGTTGAATACTTTATTAAAAAAGACTGCTATGGCAAGTGCGTTGGCAGTATCTGTATTATCATTGAGCGCATGCGAACATAAGATTAGTGTATTACCTTCAGATGTAATAATCTCAGCTAAAGCAATTGATGAGAAGAGTTCTTTTGAAGATAAGGCTGCATATGCTATTGGTGCTTCATTAGGAACATACGTTGCAAGTATGAAAGCAGCTCAGGAGCGGCTGGTTGGAAAACTGCCATCAGACAAGATCATTTCTGGTTTTAATGATGGTTTAGGTGGTGCTCCTCTATTAGAGAGAGAAGAAATTGAAGCTGTATTAAAGCAGTTAGATCAGAAACTTCAGGAAAAGATTGACGCTGAACAGAAGCAGGCTTCACAGCACAATTTAGAGCTTGGTCAGCAGTTCCTTGCAGAAAATGCAAAGAAAGATGGAGTCGTTACTACTCAGTCAGGACTTCAGTACAAGGTAATCACCAAGGGTGAAGGTGCTACTCCAAAGAAGGGCGATACAATCAGCGTAACCTACAAGGGTACAACTATTGATGGATTTGTCTTTGATGAGCAGAAGAATCCTGTTGAGTTCAAGCTTGACAATATGATTCAGGGCTGGATTGAAGGCTTGCAGTTAATGAACGAAGGTTCAGAGTATGAGCTATATATTCCATCCTCTCTTGCTTACGGTGAGCAGGGAGCAGGAGAAATGATTAAGCCTAACTCTGTATTAGTCTTCAATGTTAAGCTTATTGCTGTTAAGTCAGCAGCCTCTGAAGAGCCTAAAAAAGAGAGCAAATAGATTATCTTTTGAGCAGAAAAAAGGATAATTCTATCTTACAAAAAGATCTGTCAAAAGCAGGTCTTTTTGTTTGCCTGTAATAAGCCTGGCGAATACTTAAAGAAAAAAGCTACGAGAGAAAGAGGGACTACAGGCGGTATGGACAGCAATAACATAGTGATCCATATTTCAATATCCTGCCATTTTAAAAAAATCAAATCATTTTTTCTCGATGATATATTCTTAGCAAAGCCAAAAAGCCCCATCAGATAATAAGCTACGTACATATAGCCTAAAACTATCATAAAGCATAAAAAATCAGTATTTGTCATATATATACACTTGTGACAAATTAATAACTGAAAATTAACAAACCTCCAGAAAAAGAAATTTTCTGGAAAATATAACCAAAATAGAAAATTGAGGAAAAAGTCATGAAAAAGTCACTTATCGCACTTTCAGTTATACTAGCTTCTAGCGCTTCAATCACAAATGCCGCTACAGTTTATGATAAAGAAGGCACCACCTTAGTCATTGGAGGTCGTGTTCAGTCTGTTTACTTTAGTGGCAATCTTAACTATGCAGGTGAGAAGGATGCTTCTTTGGTAAATTCATCTCGTTTTAGCCTGTTTGGAAACACCAAAGTAAATGATGTATTTTCAGCATTCGCATTTACAGAGTGGGATCTTGCAGACGGTCATGCAAGAAATGTAAACAATAATATTAAGGCCCGTTATCAGTATGTTGGTGCTGATTTTGGTTCTTTTGGCAAACTCCAGGCAGGTAAAAATTATGATTCAACCAGAGATGTAACTGCAGTAACTGATTCATTTGAAACTCTGGACATTCAGAATATTACCGGTATTAACGGTGACAGAAGATCCGGTCAGTTTAGATATGATTTATCAACAAACGGCTTTATATTATCTTTAACCGGTCAGATTGCAGCAGATGAGCAGCCTGTATTTGGTGCAAAGAGAGATGTTGAAAAAGGTTTTGCCGCAGTAGCAGGATATTCACTAAACGACATTCTGTTTGGACCTTTAACTTTAAGAGCCGGTTATCTGAGATTAGACGGACAGGATGACTACTCAGCCATTGGCACAAACCGATTTGACAAAGCTACTGAGTATGCGTTCTCATTTGATTGGGGTGATGTATCCTCAGGTCTGTATCTGGCTGCTTTGCACTATGTACAGAAGACTGAATTTGATTCAAATACCAATATCTTAGATGACAACGATATTCAGTTAAACATTTTTAAGGATAAAAATCTGTACTTTAAGCGTAAAGCCTATGAAACTCTGGTTGGCTACAGCTTTGACAGTGGTGTAGCAGTATTTGGTGGCTATCAGGTTCATCAGTTATATTCAGATGCCTTTGAAGAAAAAGATCACAAATTCAACTACAGAAGAATACCTGTTCAGGTCAAGTACACCTATCAGAATGTTAAATTCTGGGTTGAAGCAGATTTTGACGCTAGTTCAGACAAGTACAAAGATGACAGATACAGCGCAAAGAATCTGACCTATGCTAATGGCGAATTCAAAACCTATTCAGATGAGAATTTCTTCTCCGTTGGTGCAAGATACTCATTCTAAAAAAGTATAAGCTCTGCAATTAAGAGGAAGAACGTTAGCTGCTACGGACGGTCTTCCTCTTTCTATATCAGATATCTGTATAAATCCCTTCTCTTTATCAGAATAACTCTAGAGTTACCAGTGGAAGGAACTAATTGCTAATCATCTCTAAAACCTTTTGAGTATCGACAGTTCCTGTGCTGGATCTTAATACTTGCCCGTCCTCGTTAATTACCAGCAGGTAAGGAACACCAATCACATTGAATTTTTTGCAGATTTTAGTGTTTTCACTTGAATTAGTATCTGTAATGTCAAATCTTAAGAGAGAAAAATCCTTTGTTGCATTTATAAAAGCCTCAGACGAATAGACTGTGCTGTCAAGGGCATGACAGTTAGAACACCACTTTGCAGAGAATGTCAGAATGATTTTCTGTCCGTGATATTTTTCTAAGTCTTCAAGAGTTTTAACTATTGTGAAAACCTTGTTCCCTTTTTGTATATTTCTGAAATAAAAGGTAGAGCTAAAGGTAACTGTTCCTGCAAGGATGCATGAAAAAATGATAATGGATAATTGTTTTGAACGAAAAAAAATCCATACAGCAAGCACTATACATATGGTTGTTACAGAGCAGAAGTATAAATTCTCGTATTCAGCGAATAAATGGCGCGACACATAATAGGCTCCTATTAAAAGAGGCAGAGCAAGAAGATTTCTTACAATATTTGTCCTGTTTTTGAAATATGCCAGGTATTTTGCACCTAGCACACCAACTAAAACCAAAGGAATAGCCATTCCAAGTCCAATGCTAAAAAACAGCAGCCAGCCTTTTACAAGAGAATTGGTATTGATTACATAAAGAATTGCACCTGCTAAAGGGGCACTGGTGCATGGAGTTGCGATCAGAGCACATAGAGTTCCAAAAAGAAAAGCTTTAAAGGCGCTACCTGTTTTCTGTGCACTAATTACCTTTTCAATTTTGGCATTAAACAACTGCGGAACCTTGAGTTTGACTATATCGAGACAATCTAAGGCAAGATAAACCATGAAGAATGAAATAAGTATGATGCTAACAGGGTGCTGAAGTATTCCATGTGCCATAACCCCAAGCTGCGCAAATATTAGTCCGAGGACTGAATATGAGAGAGTCATTCCTAGCGCATATGCAAGGTTGAGGATTATTGTGTGTCTTACATTTTTAAATGCGCAGCCTAAAATTGAGGCAGAATATATCGATAGCATCGGAAGTACGCAGGGGGTCAGGTCTAAAGCTGCACCAAAGACAACACTGAGCAGAATCATGAACAGTAAAGAATCAGATTCGCTAAAGAAGCTGTCCTGCTTAATTTGAGAAGATGAATTGCCTAAAACAGACTGTGTTACCACAAAGCTGTTCTTTTGTACTGGATAGCAGATCCCGAACTTATCACATAATCTAAATGAGATAAAAATATGAGAGCCTTGTTTTGCGCTGTTTAAAAGAAGCTCAAAATCAAAAGATCTATCGAAGACTTGTTGATTACCGGTTACGTCAGTATGTAAAACAGGATCAGCCATTGAACTTATCGAATACCTGGCACTATCTGAGGCAACAGCGAAAGAATCTGCGTAAATATAAGCTCCGCTACTAAGCTTAATACTACACTTAACCTTGTTTACATCCTGCTTGCAGTTAAGCTCATAAGGGAGATTTGTGGTACTGTCTGCAGAAACTTCAGGAAGTGAAAAGAGACTGTCAAAGTCATCTGACGCTGAGACATTGAAACTTAGTAGAGCTGAAAATATAAGAAGGAGTAAAATTCGAATCATAGCTGTAGTTTAACACTCAAATCTGAAGCTGATGGTTTATATCATAGCAGTTTGATGCAAAAATTATAATCTCAAGTTTTGCATTTCGATTTTAACTAAAAATCGGCTTTTAAATGCGGTCTAGC
>JBJEWX010000267.1:0-1652 GCA_051885275.1 Succinivibrio sp.
CTGGCAATTAGATCATTTCCTGTAGATGGCCAGGTGTACGGTGCCCCACGTTCGATAGAAACTTTAGTTGTGTTTTACAATAAGGAACTGCTTGAGTTTCCATATGAGACCATGAAAGATTACATTGAATATAATGAAAAAGCCACAGCAAAAGGCAATTATGGTCTTATTGGCAAACTAGATCAGCTTTACATTGGATACAGTGTTCTGGCTGGTAACGGTGCCTATGTGTTTGGCATGAAGAACAATCATTTTAACAAGGATGATGTCGGTCTGTTTGGTGAGGGGGCTCTGCAGGGCTTACAAACCTTAAAGAACTATGGTAAATATCTGCCAAAGGAGGTTCTCTCTCCTGATGGCTGGGCGGCTGTAGATAATCTGTTCACCTCTGGAAAGGCTGCTGCTGTTATCAACGGACCTTGGGCATTAGGAGCCTATGCAAAAGCCGGTGTGGATTATGGTGTAGCTCCTCTGCCTAAACTGTCAAACGGCAACAGCATGAGGCCATTTTATGGTGCAAAAGGCTATGTTGTATCATCAAAATCAAAGCACAAGGATCTTGCTGAGAAGTTTGTAGAGTTTATCAATCAGCCTGAGTATGCACTTATCAGATACGGAGCAATTGCAGAACTGCCTCCAATCATTGATGTGCTCAATAATCCTCTTATCACTAATGATGACTTTGCCAATGCGATTGCGCTTCAGGTAAAAAATTCAGATCCTATGCCAAATATTCCTCAGATGGGAGCTGTATGGGAACCTATGAGTGAGGCCCTTTACAATACCATAACAGGAAAGAGCTCACCTGAGAAGGCTTTAGAGATTGCAAAAGAGAAGATTAGTTTCTAATGAAAGATTGACACTACTTTAAAACTGAGGGCTGCTTTATGCAGCCCTTAACTTTTTAGCTGTTTTTGATAATATTCTGACCGAATATTACTTTAGCAACATCATCAAAGGTATCAGCAAAGAAGTAGTTGACACCTTCGGTAACCTCAGATGGGAGTTCCTTAACATCATCCTCATTAGAGCGCGGACAGATAATATTGTTAATTCCCATACGTCTTGCGGCAATGGTTTTTTCTTTAATACCTCCAATAGCAAGAACCTGTCCTGTAAGTGACAGCTCTCCTGTCATGGCAAAGCCTTTTTTAGGAGCCTTGTTTAGAGCAAGTGAAAGCAGACTTGAGGCTAGAGTAACGCCAGCTGATGGCCCATCCTTTGGAGTTGCTCCCTCAGGTACATGAATATGAATGGTCGAGTTTTTAAAGAAATCCTTTTTATTCTTTGCATATTTTTCAATATGAGACTGAATAAAGCTGTAGGCAATATGAGCGGATTCCTTCATAACATCACCAAGTGAGCCTGTAAGCTCAAATCCCTTGCCATCCTCATTGATTTTTGCCGACTCTATTGGAAGTGTTGCGCCACCGACCGAAGTCCAGGCAAGACCAGTTATCACTCCCACTCCTTCTAGGTGTTTTTCACGCTTGAAAGGGGCAGTTCCCAAATAGTCAAAGAGAGACTGAGCAGTCACAGTAACACTCTTATTGCCTTCTAAAAGTTTTACTGCAGCCTTTCTTATAATCTTATCAATTGCTCTTTCAGTTGAGCGCATACCGCTTTCACGGGCATATTCCTCAATGATCTTT
>JBJEWX010000268.1:0-6893 GCA_051885275.1 Succinivibrio sp.
TATAAATCAATATATAAAACGTCCTAGATGATGGTCGTTCGTACCGCCGCCTAAGAGAGCCTAAAGGCTCTTTTTTTATTTCTATAAGCTCCCCTGGCTCGTTCTATGGCTCATTCCTAAGCTTTGTAAAAAGAAGTGTAAAATAAGATTAGCTCATCTAAAAAAGCTAAGCGACCGGCTACTAAGGTTTTATCCAAGAAGAATTTAGTTTTGAGTTTATGGGAAGGGCTTAACTACAGAATATTATTATCAAAAGTCGTCATGCGACTTTTGATAACTGTTCACTCTCTAAAAGAAAGCAGCTTTGAGCTAAAACTAGGATCTTACTTTGATAATATCTCTAATTTTTGACAGATTTTCCAATGCCTGATTTAAGGTATCATCGGATTTGGCAAAATGCAGTCTCATATAGGTATTTATATTCTCTTTGAAGAATGAGGATCCTGGTACAGCACCAACCTTCACATCTTTAGCCAAATCAGTACAGAACTCATAATCAGATTCATAACCGAACTCACTGATATCCACCATCACAAAATATGTACCCTGTGGTTCGTAGAATTTAAATCCGATCTGCTCTAATCCCTTGCAGAAAAGCTCTTTTCTGTGTGTAAAGAGATCACGAACCTCCTGATAGTAGGAGTCTGGGAGAGTAAGTCCTGCAATCACTGCCTCCTGAAGAGGAGCTGCAGCACCAACTGTCAGAAAGTCATGAACTTTTCTTACTCTATCCATGACATATTCAGGGGCAAATACATAACCTAAACGCCAACCTGTAATGGAATAGGTTTTTGACAGAGAGTTACACATAATGGTTCTCTCTCTCATTCCTGGCAGAGTTGCAAAGTATGTATGCTGGTATGGCTCAAAGATAATGTGCTCATACACTTCATCAGTAATTACAAAAGCATCATACTTCTCAACAATTCTTGCAATTGATAAAAGCTCCTCTCTGGTGAAGACCTTTCCAGAAGGGTTTGAAGGATTACACAAAATAAGTGCTTTAGCTCCATCAGCAAAGGCTTTTTCCAGTTCATTCTCATCAAAAGAGAAATCAGGAACTCTTAATGGAACATAAATAGGAGTAGCTCCGCAGAGCACAGAGTCAGCACCGTAGTTCTCATAAAAAGGTGAAAAAATTGCTATTTTCTCACTAGGATTGATGGTTGCCATAACAGCACACATCATTGCCTCTGTACCACCGCAGGTAATACAGAGTTCTTTTGATGGATCTATTTTAAGAGAGGTAAAGTGTTCGATTTTTGCTGCCAAGGCATCCAAAGTCTTTGGATTGCCCCATGTTATTGCATACTGATGAGGTCCCTGATAGGAAACCTGTTTTAAACGCTCCATCAGAGCTTTCGGTGGATCGTTGTCGGGAAAGCCCTGTGACAGGTTTACCGCACCATACTGATTGCATACTCTGGTCATACGTCTGATAACTGAATCAGTAAAATATTTTGTTCTCTCGCTTAGCTGGATCATTTTGTTTTTTTATTTCATCCTAAAAATATCACAGTAGATACAACAGAAAATCCTGATAAATAATTGTAGAATTGTACCACGATGTAGGCGAACTGATGCTGTTTATATGTATGCCAGCCTCATGCCAAAGCATTATTTATATAAAATCTACAAAATTCCCTGATATATAAACCATTTAGCACTTTATTTTATCGCCGTTCAGTAAAAGCCATTATTAATGCCCCGTCAGCAGACAGTGATCTTTGTTCACAAGATAATTACATAGCAAACCCCATTATCAACCAGATGATCAATAACGGGGTTAATACAAAGTTTTGGGTTAAAACTTGTTACATACTGTTAGTGAGACAGTTTTTTTGCAATTAGATCGCCTACAAACTGAGCGAACTGTACAATGATAACCAATACAATAATGGTGAAGATCATAATACCGGTTTCATATCTGTAATAACCATACTGAACAGCAAGGTTACCGATTCCGCCGCCGCCAACCATTCCAGCCATTGCAGAAAAACCAATTAGGCTGATAAAGGTTACAGTGATACCTCTGATAATTCCAGGTGCAGCTTCAACAAGCAGAACCTTTCTGATTATTAAAAAGTTCCTAGCTCCTGTTGCAAGTGCAGCCTCAATAATTCCAGGATCAACCTCTTTTAAAGAGATCTCTATCAGTCTTGCTAAAAACACTGTTGCTGTTATTGACAAAGGTACAGAGGCTGCAACAGGACCAATCTTTGTTCCTACCAAAAAGAAGGTAAAAGGAAGAGTGAACACCACCAGAATAATAAAAGGCACTGATCTTATAAAATTGATTACACCTGCTATGATCTTATTGATAACAGGTTTCTCAAAAAAAGCCTTATTAGAGGTCAGATATAGTAAAAAACCAAATACTGAGCCGAAGGTCAGAGAAAAAACAAAAGAAATACCAAGCATTATTGCTGTTTCATATATGGCTTTCACAAGCTCGAATTTTAAGATTGTGATGGTGGATGATATTACTTCATTAAACATTTTTCACCTCTCCTCTAAACTCGTGAACATATGCCTTTTCTTTTAAGATGCTGATTACCTGCTCTTTCTCTGTCTGAGAGTTGCCTCTAAGAGAAATTAGCAGTTTGCCAAGTGGCTTACCCTGTATATACTCGATATTACCTGCAATAATGCTAAGATCAGTATTTGCAAACTGTCTGGAGATACCTGAGATTACAGGATCATAAGCATTTGCTTCCTTAAAGGTTACAAGATAGACATCCTTCTCATGTTCAAGAACCTCATGAGGAACTACTCCTTCATATGACTTGTTAATCAGGTTCTGAGCCTCTTCACTCTTTGGATGGGCAAAAACATCATATGAATTGCCAACTTCAACAACCTTGCCGTGACTCATTACTGCAACCCTGTCAAAAAGACTCTTGGCAACTTCCATCTGATGGGTAATAAATAAAACTGTAATAGGATAAGCATTTTTAATGTTCTTTAAGGTCTGAACAACCTCTTTGGTATTGTCAGGATCAAGAGCTGATGTTGCCTCATCACACAAAAGGATCTCAGGATTATTGGCAAGAGCTCTTGCAATAGCCACACGCTGTTTCTGACCGCCAGAAAGTGAGCTTGGATACACTGAAGCTTTGTCTGACAACCCAACAAGCTCTAACAGTTCCATAACTCTTGGGGCAATTGCCTCTTTCTTTGTGCCGAAGGCTAAAAGCGCAAAGGCAACATTAGAGGCTACAGTGGCATTTTTAACAAGATTAAAATGCTGAAAGATCATACCTATCTTCAGACGAAGATTTGACAGCTGTTTGCCTGTATATGAGGTAACGTCCTGTCCATCAATATAAACACTGCCTGAAGAAGGTTTCTGAAGCAGATTAACAGTTCTAACTAAAGTTGACTTTCCTGCACCTGATGAACCTACAATGCCAAAGAACTCGCCTTTTTGTATCTCAAGATTTGCACTGTCAACCGCGGTAAAAGTCTTTCCTTCTCTGGAAAAACTCACTGATACGTTTTCAAATCTAATCATTTTTTTTGTGTCTCACAAGCTCTGAACGAGCCTTTATTCCTACCTATACAGTAGGTTTTAAATCTGTAATTATCAGTGTAAGTTATGATCAAATCCAGAATTTAAAACCCGCTGTTAACTGATTGTTATAATGTTAAAAACTTCAGAACTACTTGTTTTTAGATGGCCACCAGGCTGGCTTGATAAAATTCTTAAATACAGGATCATTGTCTACACCCTTGATAAAATCAGGATCAAGAACAGCTTCCTTTAGGAATTTACCTACACCATCAACTCTGTGATTCTGTACAGCAACTACAAGCTTAATAGGCTCTAACACATTTTCTGTACCAATTGCCTTATCAAGAGGCAGTTTTGCAGCATATGCATAGTTACCAGGAACAAAAGCTGCGGCCACTGAATCTAAAGAACGTGACAGCTGAGCAGCTTCCATTGCCACAAACTGAAGATTCTTTGGATTCTTTTCAATATCGGCAAGAGATGCTTTCTGATCATCCTTCTCTGCATTTAAGGTAATAATGCCAAGATCACGAGCAACTCTTAAGGTTCTTGCAAGATTTACAGCATCATTTGGAATACCAATCTGAGAACCATCAGATATTGCATCAATTGAGTCATACTTATCTGAAAATAAGAAGATACCAAGAGTTGGAACGTTGATTACACTTGATAATTTCAGCCCCTGATTCTGCACAATACCGTCTAAATAAGCCTGATGCTGAAAGACGTTAGCATCGATATCTCCAGCCTCTAAGGAGGAATCAGGCTGAAGCCAGTCAGTAAACTCGACAAGCTCAATCTTATGTCCCTTCTTTTCAACAACAGGTCTCAAATACTTATCAATAATTACACTGTAAGGACCTGGGCATACACCAATCTTAATTACCTGAGGAACAGAAGTATCAGAGGCAAGCTCCTTTTTGTCATCACCGCAGGCAGTAACGGTCAAAACAGTAGCACCTACTAAAAGAGCCTTACTTAGAAATGATTTTATCTTCATACGACAAACTCCAAACACATACATAAACGCACCTAAGAAGAAGCGACCTTAATGACCGTCATTCATCTGTTGAAATTATTATTTGCAAGAGATCACAAAATAGTCAATTTAAAAAAATTTGGAATTAGTAAAATATTCAGCTTGCAAATAAAGCACCATAGAGAAAAAAAAAAAAGCCAACCAGATGATATGAGGGTAGGGAAGGATAATAGACAGCTCTGTATAAGCAGATATGAACAATATTAAATTATGAGGCTAAATAATAGAATCAGTTATTACTAGATAATAACTAATGATAGAATATTTATATTATTTATTCTTTAGTCAAAAGTATTAAGTAATATTTTTTATATTTACAATTGTATAGATTTGATTATTTATTCTTTACAACATCTTTTAAAGCAAGAATTCACAAATATTTAGAAAGCAAGAAATTTCAACTTTTACTTTAATTTTTTGTAATTTCATTACATTTCAAAATTTACATTTTTGTAATTAGTCTAATTAAGATTACATTTATATAAATATTTGATTTCATTATATAGAAATATATTTATATTATAGATAACAATATTATTAAATAATCATCGTAATTTAATTAAATTTCAATATGTTATCTAATAATTTTAATTAAACTGCAATAAAATATAACTGTATATATAAACAAATTACATTTACATATTTCTTTATTCAGTTTTTTTCAAATTTCATAAAAATCAAGCTATTTTTACCCTAATCTATTACAAAAATTTAAATCCACCTAAGTTTTTCACATCATATATATTCTTATATCTGTAAAACAGAACAGATCAATTCACTTCTAAAGATCAATGCAAAACGTCGACTAATCCACATATTTTCAAATTCCGCATTACTCTTTCTTGGATTATTAAGAGATAATCTGTTATGATACATACAAGAAATGAGCATATAAATAATTTTGTTATTTATTACTTTAAGAGGCAGGATCTCACTGATCCAGGTGAAAGGTTTAAATATAAAAAAAGCTGGAGAGATCCCAGCGAGAATGGTCATGAACCATACAGCAAATTAGGGCTACCATCTGGTAGCCCAATACTTTTGTAGACAGCGCTCCTGTGTATCTATAACTCAACACCTAATCATATCCAATAACTACCCTTTTTTCATTTGCCACACTGACCTTTATTTATGACTATCACAGGTAATTATCAGGTTTTATTTATTATGTATGCTTGCACTTAGTATATTGGATATTCAGGTAAAAAAAATCCCTCTTGGATGGAGCGTCCTTGAGGGAGAGAATGGTCTTAACTAACGTTAAGAACTACAGCAAATTAGGAGAAAAATAATCTTTAAGCATATCTTGAGTGATCATTGTATCGGTTTATTGCTCTGAAGCTACTTACTTTTTCTGGACTTACTCTGATCATCTGACCTAGTGAATATCCTCTATTCTGCTCTTCGTCCAGCACTAGCTCTCGATTAAGCAGCATTAGCCTTGTCAGTCCATCACTGTCGAACTGATCAAGCACTACACAGTCACCACATTTTCCGTTTTTAGTATAAACAGAAACAACGTCCCCCCTGTTGTACTGATACTTTGCACCTACAGCCTCTAAAAAATATCTGGAAGTTGCAACTGCTGGTCTTGTAAATCTTGCACAGGCTACAGCGTTTAATCCAAGATCAAGCGCACCACCCTCGCTTCCTATAATTCTTCCAATACCTTCCTGGTAATCGGTCAGCAGCTCAGCATCTCTAATTGTAAATGATGCATTTACTTCTGGTTTAACATATAAATCCTCAATATCATAATGAGTTTTGAATAAGAAGGATCTTCCCTCATCTGTTGTTAAGTTAATGCTTAACTTACCATCCTGAAATGTCCAGGTACAATCATTATGTGGATTTATAACCATAGTATTTGCTGTCCTTGAATTTTTGTAATTTCTTTTTGTAATTTACTTACATTGTAATTCATATTTTATAAATTTAAAAATTATTTTTCGATTTTTTTATTACATCTGTTTACTTTCGATCCTCAAATCACATTTTTCTATTATTATTTTAAGTTTCTATTTTTACTAATAATAATCATTACTAATAGCAAATTAGATTATTACTCTATTCTCATTTTTATAGCTGCTTTATGTTTTTTTTCATTTGTCTTATTATCATTTTTATTAAATATTGACTAAGGTTATTCTCTTTAAACTATAAAAATATTCACATTTTCATTCTTATTCTATTTTTTAATATCCATTTATAGTTTTTATCTATAATCTATACTCTTATTTTTATTTTTCAAATAGTTACTTTTAAAATCCTCCACATTAAGCTTTTTCCTGCAATAATCCTTCCCTATCATACTTAGATCTTATTAAAGATTTCTCTATA
>JBJEWX010000269.1:0-6877 GCA_051885275.1 Succinivibrio sp.
TTATGGCAGTAAAGATCGGGGAGAAATAATCCTAAAATTTACTGCGCAATGTCAGCTACTACTAGGGGCTTTTTCAGTAAGTAAACAGACTCTAACAAAAGGCAGTTGTGTCCTTTAGTAAATTCTGACACCTACTGCATTGTTGTGCTGTTATATTTTGTAGAACATTCTGGTAAAGCAAAGCAGAACCGGAAGAATTTCTAATCGACCTAAGATCATATCTATACTAAATAGTACGCATAACCCATCAGATACGTTGCTGAAATTGGTTGAAGGGTTTAAGGTTGTTCCCATTGCAGGTCCGACATTAGACAGGCAGGAAATGGTAGCAGTAATAGCATCTCCCATGTCAAGACCAAAGGAACAGGCTATCGCACTAGACAGCATTGCAATCAGAATGTAAGAAACCAGATAGGTTATTACAGATGAGAGAGTAGCTGGGTCAATAGTTTTTCCTTTAAAACGAGGTTCACTGACTATATGTGGATGTATCAGCTTCTGAAGCTGAGTCTTAAACATGGAAATACAGATCTGAAGTCTGAATGCCTTTATTCCTCCAGAGGTTGAACCAGAGCAGCCTCCAATTGAGAGGATAAACAGAAACATAATTGAGGAAAAAGAGTTCCACAAGGTAAAATCCTCAAGAGAGTAACCGGTTGTGGAAGTGATGGCAATTACGTTAAAGAAAGATATTCTGAAAGCTTTTTCCAAATCATAGTTGTTGATAAAAATCAGAGAAAGCGCAACAGCTGTAGCAACACAGAAATTCAAACTAACAAATCCTCTTACCTGCTGATCTTTAAAAAGCTGAGCAAAGTTTCCTGACAGAGAGGAGAGGATAAGTAAAAAAGGAAGACTTGATATCAGCATGAAAACTATTGTTACATACTGAATAAAAGGAGTCGTCTCATTCATTGAGGCATCAGATGAGGACATACCTCCAGTTGCAACGGTACACATTGCAGTAGTTATTCCATGGAACAGATCCATTCCGCCTAAAACATAGAAGAAGGTGCAAAGCGCAAGAACAGCTATGTACCAGATGAACAGTGAAATAATCATTGTTTTTAGGTGGGGAGTGAATTTAGCAGAATCGTCAAAAGACTGTGATTCTGTTTTAAAGATACTCATACCACCCATGGCAGATATAGGGAGAATAACCACAGCCAAAGCAACGAATCCAACACCTCCTATGTACTGCAGAATAGCTCTCCACAGCAAAATAGCCTGAGGTCTTGTCTGAAGATTGCTGATAACTGTTGCACCGGTTGTTGACAGTCCAGAGCATGCTTCAAAAACCGACTGATAGTAGTTAAGATCTGGCAACTGATAGTAAAAAGGAATTGCAGAAACAACTGCAACAATAACCCATAGGGAGGTAGTAAACAGAAACAGTTCTCTAAGTGAGGGGGACTGTCCGGATTTTTTACCTAAAGCTCTGCATATAAAGGCAATAGCAAGACCAATTCCTCCTGTTGCAACAAAGGCTCCAATACCACTTGTCTGATTGTAAAAGGCAAACATCGCAGGAATAAAAGCCACCAGTCCGAAAAGAAAAAGAGCTGGTGCGAGCAGTTTTGCAACTAATCTGAAATCTATTACCACTTTGGCACCCAAAAAGAGAATGGTCTGCAATACCTTACTAGTTTTCTCATCTGAGAATTGTCATCAAGATAAGCAATCAGACGGTCATTGTCTTCAAATACGAGATTCTCATCTATAGGAAGAACCTTTTTACCTCTAACCACAAGTCCAAGACTTACTCCTGATGGCAGGTTCAGTGATTCAACTTTTTTGCCTACCATTTTGCTTGTGATTTTTGAGCCTTTTAAAATAAACTCAATTGCCTCAGATTTTCCCTGTCTGAAAAGATGTACATTCTCCACACCTTCCTGTCTTATAAGTGAGAGCAGTGCAGATATAATAGAGTCTTTTGGAAAAACGAAGCTGTCAATATCGGTACGGTCTTTTGAGGTTAAATCGGTAAAGGAATCTCCTCTGATGAGAGTAAGTGTCTGTACATTGTGAACTCGTTTTAAGATTAGAGACGTCATAATATTGGTCTCGTCTTTTGGGGTCGCAGCAATATAAAGGTCACTCTTGTCAAGATTCTCTTCCCTTATAAAGTCCATATCCATAGGATCAGCGTTATAAACTTCCACCTGAGAATCATGTAATGCAAATGCGGTTCTTTTGGATCTTTGAGGATCAGCCTCAATAAGTTTCACGTTATATCTTTCAGATAAAGATCTTGCAAGAGAGTCGGCCACATGAGTACCGCCTGAAATAGTGATATTTCTGTCTCCTGTGGAGAGTTTTCTTAAAGCTGAAAGCTGTGACAGTGCTCTGTCTCTTTCACAGCAGAAAAAGACCTCATCATCAATCTTGAAGACATCCTTATCAAGATCAGTCAGATATTTACTGTTTCGGTAAACTGCAAGTACGCAGGCTTTTCCGTCGTAGCTTGAAAAGTATCTGATGCTTTTTCCTAACAGCTTTCCTCCACTATCAACTTTTGCTGAGGCTACAATTATTCTTCCGTCGCAGAAAGAGCCTATCTCGCTGATTCCAGGAAGATTGATCATAGACATTATGCTCTGAGTAACAATATGTTCGGTAGCAATAATATGATCAATAGGAATACTGTTATGTCCAAAAAGATCGCCAGCTTCCTGAAGGTAATCAGCGGTGCGAAGTCTTGCAATTTTTCGTGGTATATGGAACAGGAACTGTCCCACACAGCAGGCTGTAATATTCGCTTCATCATCAGCTGTGGTCGCAACTAGCAGTTCAGTGTTTTCTGCTCCGGCTCTTCTGAGCGTTGAAGGAGAAGCTGGGTTTCCTATGACAACACGCAGGTCAATACGGTTTGCAATTTCAGCTAACGCTTCTGAAGCTGTATCCGCAATTGTTACAGCATGACCTGCATTAACCAGATATTTTGCAAGTTCAATACTGACATCACCTGAGCCTAGAATAATGATTTTCATACTTATTCTTTTATAAACCTTGCGTAGAAGAAACCATCAGAGCCATTTTCACCTGGCATCCTCTGATATGATGATACTTTTTTTCCACACATATTAAAAGGAAGAACCTTAGCATCCGGGTGCCTTTCTAAGAAGGCTAAAACCTGTTCCTCATTTTCTTTTTTTAGGATAGAGCATGTTGAATAAACCAAAATGCCGCATTTTTTAAGCAGAGAGAAGGCATTATCAAGAATACTCTTTTGTGTCTCTACAAGGTTTACAATATCCTTTTTTCTTCTTAACCACTTGATATCAGGATGGCGTCGAATCACTCCTGTTCCAGAACAAGGGGCATCCACTAATATCCTATCATACTCAGCCTGTAACCCTTCAGTACTCTGACTTAAATCCATCACCATAAACTGAGCGTTTCTTGATAACCTTTTTAGATTATCTCTAGCGCTTAAGAGTCTTTTTTCGTCAATATCACAACAGGTAAGATTAGCACTTGGACAGATATCTAGTATATGAGCGCTTTTCCCTCCTGGGGCAGCACAGGTATCAAGAACAGAGCAGTTTTGCTCAAGTTCAAGCAGAGGCGATACGAGTGATGCAGCTAAGTCCTGAACACAGACATATCCTTTTTCAAAAAGAGGTAATTTATATACGTTTACAGGGTGATAAAGAACTACTGTGCTTGAGCTTTCATTCACCAGACTTGCTTCAATTGAACACTTCTCAAGTTCTTTTAAATAATCCAAAGTTGAAATTTTAGAGTTCTCAACTCTTAGGTACATTGGAGCATGCTCATTTGAATTGCGCATGATATCAAGTGTCAGTTCTTCTCCGTAATCGCTCTTTAGCTCAGCATAAAGCCAGCTTGGAAAAGACTGTTCTACGCATGGGTCAGAGCTATGGATAAGGTGGGCTCCTTCTCTTAAGAAACGTCTTAGCACTGCATTTACCAATCCTGTGTAAGCTCTACTTTTGCATAAAGCACAGGCGCCTACTGTTGCTGCCACCACAGCATGGGCAGGCACTCTAGTAAATATTATCTGGTACATGGCACAGATAATCAGCGCTCCTGCAACATTCATGCGAGGCTTGAGATTCTCTTCTAGCAGGCTGTTTAGCGTAGTAGAAAATAATCTCATGTGTCTTAGGGTTCCAAAGACAATTTCCTGAACAAAGGCTTTGTCTCTATCATCTAAATCCTTAGTGTAAAAAGGCAGTACCTCAGACAGGGACTTTCCTTCCTTTACGGAACTTACGCACAAAGCGGCAGCTGCTCTTGATGGTGCTCCCTCGGATACAGCAGGTCCTTTTTTGGAAGGCGTATTTTTCAATGATTTATGTGAAAACTGCTTTTTACTTAAAGTTTTCTTTCTATCAACTCTTTCAGACAAACTGCATTCCTACCTTAAAGTCTTCTTTTTTGGATCTTGCCAAATCTGCTGCTTTTACAGGTCCTTTTCCAGGTGCCTGAATAGTTATAAGTTTTACAATTCCTTTTTGGCAGGCTACGTTTATTCCGTCCTTATCAATGCTGACAATACTGCCTGCTGCAAGATCTGTCGTCTCCTGATTGTTAACCTCTGACATAAAGATTTTATATCTGATGTTGTTCAGTGATGCACTAGCTACCGGCCATGGGTTAAGACCGCGTATTGTTCTGTCAACTGTACATGCATCTTGATTGAAATTTATCACAGCCTCTTCTTTTGAGATCTTTTTTGCATATGTGACCTGAGATTCATCCTGAGGTTCTGACATGATTGTATTATCAAGGATCTTAGGGATAACTCTTACTAATTCATCAGCTCCAAGTACGGCTAATCTTTCAAATAAACTGCCTGAGGTGTCCTTTGGGGAAATTGTGGTGCTAACTTTCGAGTAAACCTCACCAGCATCAAGCTTAAGACCAACTCTCATGATGGAAATTCCTGTTTCCCCCTCTCCATCAAGAAGCGCTCTCTGAATTGGAGCTGCACCGCGGTATTTTGGAAGCAGAGAACCATGAACATTTATGCAACCGTGTACAGGAGCGTCAATTATCCTTTGTGGGAGAATAATTCCATAAGCTACAACAATGCACAGATCGGCCTTGAGAGCCTCAAAGGCCTTTATATCTTCCTCATTTTTAAAGTTTTCAGGTGTATACACCTCAATGCCATTATTTAGGGCTATAGTCTTTACTGGAGATGGGGTAAGTTTATGACCTCTTCCTGCAGGGCGGTCAGGCTGCGTGTAAACAGCAGCAGGTTTTATCCCGCTGTCTAGCAGCTTTTGTAAATGAGTAGCGGCAAAATCTGGGGTGCCGGCAAAGATTATCCTGTTATGCATTATTCACCATGAAGTGACTTTTCGTATTTCTCGTACTTTTTATGCAGTCTCTCTCTCTTCATTCTAGAGAGTTTGTCTACAAATACCTTTCCCTGAAGATGGTCAATCTCATGTTGTAGACATATCGCAAGCAGACCATCTACATTATCAAATTTACAAGGTTTTCCTTCTATATCCTGATATTCTACAGTGCAACGAGGGTACCTTTGAACGGTGTCCTGATAGCCAGGAACTGATAGACAGCCTTCCTGAGAGTCAACTATCTCTCCGTCAAGAGCAGTTATTTTTGGATTTATAATCACATATTTGTTCTTGCCCTGAGTACCATCCTCCTCAGGGATATCAATGACTACGATGTTCCTGTTCACTGCAATCTGTGGACCGGCAAGACCTATTCCCTCATGCTTGTACATAGTTTCAAACATATCTTCGGTTAATGTCTTAAGCTCACTGTCAAACTCAGTTATATCAGTGTTTTTTCTTCTTAAAATTTCGTTAGGGTAAACTATTACTTCTCTTATTGCCATTTTTTTTGCTCCGTTAGTCTAATTTTATCATTAGTAGCGAATTTTTGCTTGTTTTGTGAGATCATAGACTGATTATTAGCAGGAGCCTTTTAATGAATAGCACAGATACAGTATTAGAAGAGGGGATGCCATGCCCAATGTGCGGGCAACCTCTTGTTGTTAGAAGCTCAACCCATGGCGACTTTTTAGGTTGTTCAGATTATCCGATCTGTTCCTTTTTAAAGCCTATAGGTGTAACCCACACTGTAGTTGACCTTGGGCCTGTTGATGCTCCCTGTCCTAAGTGTGGCAAAATGCTGATGGTTAAAAAGGGGCGATATGGTATCTTTATAGGTTGTTCTGACTATCCAGAGTGCACCTATGTGTACAATCCAAAGGAAAGTCTTAAGATTAATTGTCCTCTGTGCAAAAAGGGAGAACTTGTTCAGCGTTCTTCAAAATCAGGTAGGGCTTTTTATGGCTGTACAAATTATCCTGACTGCACCTTCTCAACTCCTGGCAAGCCGGTTGATAAAATCTGTCCTATCTGTTCCTTCCCGGTAATGTATGAAAAGAAATTTAAGGCTGGAATCGGTCTTGTGTGCGCAAATACCCTGTGCGTCAGCCGAAAAAAGAGAAAACACCTGATTATTCGCCCAAACTGACAGAGCGTGGTAAAATTTATTAAAATTTTTCGAGGATTAAATATGTCAAAAGCATTTGTATCAATTCTTATGGGATCAGATTCAGATCTGCCATTACTTGAAAACACTATGTCAATTCTTAGGGGATTCGGTATTCCTTATGAGGCAAGAGTAGCTTCTGCTCATCGTACCCCTGATGTAGTAAGCAGTTACGTAGCAGATGCAGAGAAAAGAGGCTGCGCAGTGTTTATTGGCGCTGCAGGACTTGCTGCCCATTTGGCAGGGGCCATAGCTGCAAGAACTACAAGACCTGTAATTGGAATTCCATGTGATGGAGGTCCTCTCTCGGGCGTGGATGCGCTGTATTCTACAGTTCAGATGCCTGGTGGTATTCCTGTTGCAACAGTTGCTGTAG
>JBJEWX010000270.1:0-6859 GCA_051885275.1 Succinivibrio sp.
ATGGCAGTAAAGATCGGGGAGAAATAATCCTAAAATTTACTGCGCAATGTCAGATGAATGATGATTTCTGCTCTATCTACTATGCTGACGGGATCTATGAGAAACTTGAGACTATCGATAAAGCAACAGCAGCGCTTTTAGTCATTGACCTTCAGAATTCATACAAAAATCTGGGTCGCTCTCCTGATGATCAGCGTTTTAGTCAGTTTGCCGACAGACTTGATAATACTGTGATCCCAAATGTACGCAGGCTACTTGATAAGTTTAGAGCTTTGAATCTTCCTGTGCTCTACTGCGCTATCGCCTGCCACAAGAAAGACGGCTCTGACCGTTCCCTCTCACAGAAACTTCCAGGCTGGAACAGTATGCTTTTGCATAAGGATTCTATCAATAGCAGAATTATTGATGAGGTGGCTCCTAAAAAAGATGAAATTGTTCTGATCAAAACCACTGACAGCGCAGTTACCGGAACAAATCTAAGACTCCTGCTTGCAAATCTTGGAATAAAAACTGTTGTCTGCGCAGGGCTTTTTACCGATCAATGCGTATCCTCAACAGTCAGATCTCTTTCAGATGAAAGCTTTCATGTGATTGTTGCAGAGGATGGCTGCGCTGCAGGCTCAATGGAACTTCACACAGCTGAACTTACCATTCTTAACCATATTTACTGCACAGTATCCTCAGTAAATAAAATCATTGAGCTTCTGGATAAATGACATTTTTACAAAGGGTGAAGTCACCGCTTTAGCCATTTAAGGAAGAAGTTTCAATCCTGGGTTTTACTTTTGGTGCAAACAGAACTCCATGGTCTTATTTTCTTTTTTGGCTTATATTAGCCACCTTTGGAAACTTAAGTAAAATTAGCAAAAAAATAAGTTGTAATCTCCTTTCAAAAAAAGTACATTTCGTTCAATTTATTATAACTTTGTCATATTACTAATGGTGTAATGCTATTTGAGAGGTGTATCTTGTGAACGCATACAATATTGACTGGTGGGGAAATAAGTTTTTCTCTGTAAATGAAAAGGGACATGTCACTGTAACGCCTGATCCTGAAAACAGCAGAGCCTGCGTGGATCTTGCCGAACTTGTAAGGAAAAGACAGGATCAGGGACAGAAACTTCCGGCTCTTTTTTGTTTTCCTCAGATACTGCAAAGCAGGTTGCACGCAATCAACAAAGCTTTCAGTGAAGCCCGTCAAGAGTATGGCTACAGCAAGGATTACTTCCTGGTATACCCTGTAAAAGTAAATCAGCACCGCAGAGTGCTCGATGCACTTACAAACACCACCGAGCCTATTGGTCTTGAAGCAGGCTCTAAAGCCGAACTTATGGCTGTTTTAGCCCATGCGGGACGTACTCAGTCTATGATTATCTGTAACGGATATAAGGACAGAGAATACATCCGTATGGCCTTAGATGGCGAAAAGATGGGCCACAAGGTTTTTCTGGTCATTGAAAAGATGTCAGAACTTAAGATCGTGCTTGAGGAATCAGCACGACTTGAGGTTACCCCAAGACTTGGTGTAAGAGCAAGACTGGCCTCTCAGGGCTCCGGCAAATGGCAGTCCTCAGGCGGTGAGTGCTCTAAATTTGGTCTTGCCTCCCATCAGGTACTCTCCCTGGTCAATATCCTGAAGGAAAACGGAAAACTTGACTGGCTTGAATTACTCCACTTTCACTTAGGCTCTCAGATGTCAAACATCAGAGATATCACCAAGGGCGTAAAAGAGGGTGCCAAATTCTTTGTTGAGCTCTCAAAGCTTGGCGTAAAGATTAAATTCTTTGATGTAGGCGGTGGGCTTGGAGTTGATTATGAGGGGACCAGATCACAGTCTGACTGCTCTGTTGACTACTCCTTAAAAGAGTATGCCAACAACATTGTATGGACTATAGGCGATGCCTGCCGTGAAAATTCCCTTGAAGAGCCAACCATTATCACCGAATCAGGTCGCGCTCTGACTGTATATCACGCCGTACTTGTGTCTAATATTATCGGTGTTGAAAGAAATGACTTTGTTGTACCAGAGACTCCTCTTGAAGGCTCACCAAAAGCTCTTTTCAACCTGTTTGAAACCTGGAATGAGATGCATCGCACTGACAAGGTAAGATCACTTCGTGAGTGGCTTCACGACAGCCAGTATGATCTGCAGGAGATCCACGAGGGCTATGTGACTGGTAATGTCACATTGCAGCAGCGAGCAAAAGCTGAACAGATGTATCTGTGCATCTGCAACAGAATTCAGGAACTGCTTGATCCTAAAAACAAGTCGCACCGTATCCTGATTGAGGAACTGCAGGAGAGAATGGCTGATAAAATCTATCTTAATTTCTCCTTATTCCAGTCTCTGCCTGATGCCTGGGGAATTGATCAGATTTTTCCGGTAATGCCTATTGAAGGACTTGATAAGCCACTAAACCGCAGGGCGGTAATTTTAGATATTACCTGCGATTCAGATGGTACCATCTCAAAGTACCTGGATGATGACGATATCTCAAATACTATGCCTTTCCCTGACTATGATCCTAAAGATCCTCCTGTAATCGGTGTATTTATGGTTGGCGCCTATCAGGAAATCCTAGGCAACATGCATAATCTGTTTGGCAATACCGAAGCTGTTGATGTTTATGTTAAAGATGACGGCAGTGTTCATGTATCCCTGTCAGATGAGGGAAGCACAGTAGCTGACATGCTGCGCTATGTACTGCTTGATCCTTCTAAACTTCAGAATGAGTTTAGTGCTCAGGTGCTAAGCAGCAGCTCTATCGACGAAAAAACCCAGAGAGCCTTTATTGAGGAATTCAAATCTGGTTTATATGGATATACCTACCTTGAGGAGGAATAATGCAGACTTTAAATCATGCGCATGATATCTCTTTAGTCTCTAATGCCTTTGGTTTTATGAGAACAGCCCTGAACTTTTCACCATATGACTCAGATGCTGACATTGTCATTACCGGAGTACCATTTGATATGGCAACCTCAGGCAGATCGGGCTCAAGATTCGGACCAAATGCTATAAGACAGATCTCAACTCAGCTTGCCTGGGAAGCTAACAGATATCCATGGGATTTTAATGTTTTTGAACGCCTTAAAGTTGAAGACTGCGGTGATCTTGTCTATGCCTTTGGCGATAATCAGAATATGGTTGACACCCTTACAGCCCATGCTGACAGACTTATAGCTTCAGGTAAAAAAATGCTTACCTTTGGCGGGGATCATTTTATTACTCTGCCGCTTTTAAGAGCTCATGCCAAAAAATACGGCAAAATGGCGTTAATCCATTTTGATGCCCACGCAGACACCTATTCAAACGGCTCTGCCTATGATCATGGAACCATGTTCTATCATGCACCTAAAGAAGGACTGATTGATCCGTCTCATTCTGTACAGATTGGCATCAGAACCGAATTTGATCCTAAGGATGGATTTTTGGTTTTAGACGGCTGTGCGGCTAATGATATGAGCATTGAAGAGCTTTCTTTTACTATTCACCAGAGAGTTGGGGATTACCCCTGCTATCTTAGTTTTGATATTGACTGCCTTGATCCTGCCTTTGCACCTGGTACAGGAACTCCTGTAACGGGCGGTCTTAGCTCAGATAAGGTTTTAAAAATCCTAAGATCCTTAAAAGATCTGAACATTGCAGGACAGGATGTGGTTGAGGTGGCACCATCATATGATCATGCAGAGATCACCTCTCTTGCCGCAGCTACCATTGCCCTTGAAATGCTGTATCTTGAAGGGTACAAGAGAGGTTAGTCCTCGTTTTCTAATCTATTTCCTGTACATTCTCATCTGAATCTAAGGCGCCTTTGCTCTTGCGGTAGGCCAGAGGCGTCTGACCGAATTTCTGTTTAAAAAGCTTAAAGAAATAACCAATGTTGTCAAAGCCGTGATCAAGAGCGATATCGGTAATTGACTTTGAGGTCAGAACAATCTCCTGACTTGCTCTTCTTAATCTTAAATCATTGATGAAATCTACAAAGCTCATTCCGGTACTCTTTTTAAAATATCTGCAGAAATACTGTCTTGAGACCTTAAGGTAGTTTGCAGCATCATTCATGGTGATCTTTTCAGCATAATGATCATTGATGAAGGTTAAAAGATCTTTAATCTTCTGCTGCTTGTATTCAAACTCGTCATTCTTTGATAAAGACTCGGATAAAAAAATGCCGTTTTCATACATGATGGCAAGAAGTTCTATAAGGTGAGCCTTGATCCTGAGTCTGACTGAACCACCCTGCTTATTGGCATTCTCCACAATAAAGGCTAAAAGCCTGTCAGCCCTCTCAAAGCACTCCATATCTTTGGTTATAAGAGGAGGCATCTGCTTCCCGCCCTCAGAGAGAAATTTTGATAACTGTCCCTGTACCTCATCAAAATAGCTAAGCTCAATCATTGATGGATTAAAAACCACAGACGACTGATTTGAGCCTCGCTTGATCATGAGATTATGCAGAACGTTGCCTGGAATAATTGCAATGCATGGTCCCTGTATCCGGTACTCTTTCATTGCATAGTTGTATACAAAATCACCACTTTCAAAGCGATTGATCTCAACCTCAGGATGCCAGTGCATTCCTATATTGATATTGAACTTTTTGCCTCTGCAGATATATCCTGCAAGAGGGTATACATTAGAGCCGTGTTTTGTGTTTTCCTTAAGCTCTTTTTTTAATGAATTCATTCAATCACCAGTTAAGTTGTTTGTGTACAACAGCAGTCTTTATCTTATTTGCCAATCAGGAATACTGCACTGCATCCCTTTTCAAGCGTAATCTCATTGCCTAAGGAGGATACACAGTTCTTTTTACTCTCAAGCAGTAATGAAAGCGTACTGCTCTCTCCATCCTTAAGCCTGTAGCAGTATGAGCTGTCCTTAAGATTAGTCAGCACTAGAATTCTCATATTCTCAGTAACTCTAAAATAGGCTGAGGTCAGATCCTCTGTGGAATCATCAATAAAATCACCATAGGTTAAGCACTGTGAATATTTCTCATCCTTTCTTAAGCTGATGAGTTTCCTGTAATAGTTAAAGGTGGAATTCTCATCTGAAAGCTGGGCTTTTACATTGAGAGTGTCTTTAAAAGAATAGGTTTTCAGCCATGGGGATACATCAGAAAAACCTGCATACTCACTGTCATCCCAAGGCATAGGAACTCTGGCATTGTCTCTGGTCTCATGGGCACAGAGCTTTAAGGCAAGCGATTTATCCAGATCATACTTAAGACATGATCTGTACATGTCATGAGTTGCCAGATCATCAATTTCATCAATACTGTCAAAAACAGGATTTTTAAGTCCAAGCTCCTGTCCCTGATAGATAAATGGTATGCCCCTCAACAGCAAAAGATAGGTGCCAAAAGCCTTAGCTCCCTGCTCATTTTCCCACATTTGAGGAATGTAGTAGCTTATTCCTCGAGGTTCATCGTGGTTTTCCATAACAGGGGCAAGAAAACCTGTATTGTTTGCAGAGTGCTGTGACTTCGCCGTTGCATCTCTGAACATGGTAAAGGTTACAGGACGTCTTTTGAAAACCAGTACGGATTTTTCAACAAGCTCTCTTGGCTTAAAATCAAAAATTGTCTCAAAATAGCCTTTATCACCTATAAACTGACCATAAAGAGAGGTATCAACTCCAAAGGCCTCGCCAACTGAGAAGGCATCATATCTGTCTATGGTTCTCTCTTTCATCTCAGAGAGGAAATGTCCGATTTTTGATGAAAGTTTGTGTGCCATCTTTGCAGATGCGCACATGCCGTCATCTGAATCAGGCTCAAGGCCAGGAAAGGACAGATCTTTTTCAATATTCATGATGGCGTCTACTCTAAAGCCAGAAATACCGCGTAAAAGCCAGCGGTTCATCATGGCATAGATTTCTTCACGAACTTTTGGATTGTACCAGTTCAAATCAGGCTGCTCTTTTGCAAAATAATGCAGATAATAGGTATTATCCTCGCCTTTGACCTTTTCCCACACCGAGCCGCCAAAATAGGATCTGAGGTTGTCAGGAGGAGTGCCATCCTCATTGCCTTTCCTGAAATAAAAGTAGTCGCGGTACTCTGAATTTTTATCAGCAAGAGCCTTTTTGAACCAGATATGCTCACTGGAACAGTGGTTAACCACAAGATCCATAATAATGTGGATCCCAAGCTCTTTTGCTTTGGCAATTAACTCATCAAAATCCTCATCTGTGCCGAATATAGGATCAATATGCTCATAGTCTGCAATGTCATAGCCCTGATCAACAAAAGGAGAAACATATACAGGAGAGATCCAGAGGATTTCAATTCCAAGGAGCTTAAGATAAGGGAGCTTTTCAATAATTCCCCTTATATCTCCTATTCCGTCATGATTTGTGTCTTTAAACGATTTTGGGTAGATCTGATAGGCAATCTTTCCGTGCCACCACTTTTTATGCATATTATTAACCTTCATTCCCCAGTTTTTTTTATTTAATTATAGTATTTCAAAGTGAATGATTATATACCTAAATTAACCGTTTTTATACAATATTAAACCTAGCAGACTTATTTATTCAGAAAAATCATGAAAATATAACACTTTAAAACACATATATTTTTTAAGTCACCCAAGAAGACCTGCTTAATTAAAATTATTCAATATTACCTTCATCATACTTAAAACAGTGTATACATTCATATATGTCAAATCTGTGTAATAGAAAAATTAAAAATAATCTGCTATTCTACACCTCACAAAAAAATGTGATTTGTATCATTATTCGTGTTTTTTTAGGCATTTTTATCAAGAAAAATATCTGCAGAAGGGGCTTCTTATAATAACTAAATCACTCCTGATTAAGAGTAGAAGTCTTTGCAGATAAATAATTACT
>JBJEWX010000271.1:0-4781 GCA_051885275.1 Succinivibrio sp.
TTTAATTCGGCTCAAACACGTTTGTGATTAAGATCAGATCGTGTTGGCGCCATACAAAAACTATCATTTTATATTGCTATATTGTTTGGAAAATAGCTATTAAATGTAATTATCATTTTTGGTTCAAAGCTTTTTATCCAATTTGTTGAAAATTCTGATTATGCGCTGTAAGCTTAGTTTATGTGTACCTAGCACGACCAGTCCTTTTTTAGGTTCTGGCTATTGCTTCTATAAAGACTGAAGGTGATATCTTGAACGACTCAACACAGACTCTTTCAATGCTTAACGGTACTGTTGCTAACAAGGGTTTTGCCTTTGGAACAATTACCTTTTTAAAAAGAACCAAAACCGGGCTTGAAAAAGAATATGTAGCGGATACTGCAGCCGAATGCGAACGCTTTGAAAAAGCAAGACTTCATGCAATCTCTCAGTTAAGCGCTCTCTATGATGCTTCTCTTGAAAAGCTAGGTGAACAGAATGCCGTTGTCTTTCAGATCCACCAGATGATGTTAGATGATCCTGACTATGTGTCTTCTGTCAACAACCTTATCAAAAAAGAGAACGCCAATGCAGAGTTTGCAGTAACCACAGTTGCCAAGAAATTTGAAAAGCAGTTTCTTGAAATGGACAATGACTATATGCGGGGACGCGCAGCTGATGTCATTGATATCTCAAGACGTGTGAAAGAAATTCTAATGATGCATGCCGGCAAGCTCCAAAAGCATGCGCTCTCTTTTGACACAAAAGGACCTATCATTCTTGCAACTGATGATCTGGTACCCTCTGAAACAGTTCAGCTAGACAGTAAAACAGTCTGTGCAATCATCACCTCAAAAGGTTCTACAAGATCACACACCGCAATCTTTGCAAGAACCATGGGAATTCCTACCCTGGTATGCCTTGGGGATAACCTAACTGAAGATCTAGAAGGTCATAAGGCTATTGTCGATGCAAATTCAGGCTATGTTTATATAGATCCTGATGAAAGCACTATCATAAGATTCTCTGAGATGAAAAAGACTGACGATGTTCAGCGCTCTCATCTTGAAGAATACCGGGGCAGGGAAACCTTTACTAGAGCCGGAAGAAAAATTCACCTTTACGCCAATTCAGGCTCGCTTGCTGATATTGATCTGATTAAGGCTTCTGATGCTGAGGGAATCGGCCTTTTCAGAAGCGAATATATCTATATGCAGTCTCATGATTATCCAACTGAAGAGGAACAGTTTGAGATCTACAAAAATGTACTCAAGGGCATGGGCGACAAAAAGGTTATTATCAGAACTCTTGATATAGGCGCAGACAAGACAGCTGAATATTTTATGCTAAAGCCTGAGGAAAACCCTGCCATGGGTGTTCGAGCCATTCGACTGTGTCTTGCTAATAGAGGCCTTTTTAAAACTCAGTTGAGAGCTCTTTATAGAGCATCTGCCTATGGAAATCTTTCTATTATGGTTCCTATGATTACCTCCGTTGAAGAGGTTATGGAGTGCAAGAAAATCATTTCATCTATCAAGCAGGAGTTATCCGAACAGGAACTTGAATACAAGGATGATGTTGAATTTGGAATCATGATAGAAACTCCTGCCGCAGCACTGATATCAGACGAATTAGCTCCGCTTGTCGACTTCTTTAGTATCGGTACTAATGATCTGACACAGTTTACCTTAGCTGCAGACAGACAGAATGCAGAACTTGGAAAATATCTGAATCCATACCATCACGCTGTTGTAAGACTGATTGAGTCAACAGTGGTCAATGGTCATGCCGCAGGAATCTGGGTTGGAATATGCGGTGAACTTGCTTCTGATGAAAAATTCCTAGGAAAACTTATTCAGCTTGGAGTTGATGAAATGTCTGTTGTTCCTTCAAGCATTCTTACCCTCAGAGCTAAAATCGCAACTCTAGGCTAGAAAGGAGATCTTATTCAATGCCACAATGTATTGTTATTGCAGATGAAATAACCGGCGGTTCCGCCGTAGGCTCTCTGCTTGAGAAAAACGGTAATACTGTCTGCTCTTTAATGTCCAGCAGAGGTCTTAAAGATCCGTTAACCGCAGAATATGACTGTCTTGTGTACTCTACTAATTCAAGAAACCTGACAGCTCAGCAAAGCTATCAGATGGTCTTCTCTGCAGCAAAACTTTTAAAAGCCCCAACAGTTAAGCTTTATGCAAAAAGAATTGATCCTGCCATGAGAGGAAATACCTGTGCAGAGACAGAAGCTCTTTTAGATGCATTAGGAGATAAGGACAGGGTTGCAATTGTTGTACCGGCTTTTCCAGCACTAAAAAGAACCAATGTAGGTGGCTATATTCTTGTTGATGGAAAGCCTCTGCAGAAATCTTTAGCCGGTCTTGAAGATCTCTATCCTGCTGAGTCAGGACGTGTAGCAGACCTCTTTACTGAAAAATTTCAGTATAAAGCAGAGCCAGTTCACCTTAAGGAATATTTAAAGGGCACAGATAATCTTGCCCTGAAAATCAAGGAACTTGCTGAAAACGGCACTAGAGCTATTGTCTTTGACTGCACCTCTCAGGAGGATATCAATATGATAGCTGATGCTGTTGTGCTCTCAAAAATCAAGTTTCTTGCCGTAGATCCTGGTCCTTTTACTGCAACTCTTGCAAGAAAGGTTATGCGGACTAAGTCAGTTGCAACAGCAGCAACCGGCGCTAAAATTTTTGGAATTGTAGGTGGCGTCAACCCTCTTATTTCAGCTCAGGTAGAACTGTTAAGACTCGAGGACAAGGTTAACATTGTTACGGTTCATAATCTTGAGCTTCTTGAAGATCAGCAGCACCGTAATGCAGAAATAAACAGAGTTGTCGATGAAATCACAACCAAATTCAGTAACTTTACCATTTCCTTTGCTGTATCTGACAATATGGAAGTTAATAATCAGCTTTCACAGGAATATCAGGAAATGCTTATGAAGACAAACCGCACTCAGAATGAAGCTTTGGATATTATCTCTACAGCATATGGTCAGATTGTGGCTAAAGTTATCGAGAAAAGACCGGATATTCAGGCTATCTACACAAAGGGTGCAGAATTTACTGTTGCAACCTGCCGTGAACTTAAATCTATGGGACTTAAAGTACTAGGTCAGGTTCTGCCTCTTACCTGCTATGGCGAACTCATCGACGGCGATCATGCAGGATTAAAATGCGTAACCTCAGCCTCTTCGGCTACTGATACCAATACCATCACTGACAGTATTCAGTACATAAAAAGAAAGTTAGCAATCTAAAAACAAATCATGTATACTAACCGGTGCAAAAGCACCGGTTGTTGCGAGTGTAGTTCAATGGTAGAACTGCAGCTTCCCAAGCTGCTAACGCGGGTTCGATTCCCGTCACTCGCTCCACTCTTCCCTGGCAGTTCTATTTTGTTCTCTTCCAGATATACCAGTTGTATAGGCCAATCATCATTCCACCACCAATTATGTTGCCTATTGTGACGGGAATTAAATTGTTGAAGATGAAATTGCTGATTGTAAGATCTGAATAGGCAGACAAGTCTACAGCTGATGAAAATTCTGGTATTGCAAAGTTTTCAAGAACTATTCCCATTGGGATCATGAACATATTGGCTATACTGTGTTCAAAGCCGGTTGCCACAAACATTCCTATTGGAAAAATCATAACCAGGATCTTGTCGGTTACACTCTTTCCAGCCCAGGACAGCCATACAGCCACACACACCATGATGTTACATACAATACCAAGACATACAGCTTCTATAAAACCTCTTAAGTAGGCACAGCCACCCTCTCCATCAGATGGATATACATGATGTATTTTATGCAGAGCGGTATTTAAGATTGTATGCCCCCACTCGTTTCCAAAATTCATGTAGGTTCTGCCAGCAAATATTAACAGCACTACTACCATAGCTCCCACAAAATTGCCGGCATATACAGTCATCCAGTTTTTTATAAGCTGCCACCAGGTGATCTGTCCGGCTGCTTTTGAGACCAGGGTTAATGTGGATGAGGTGAATAATTCACCTCCTAAAAGCACTACCAGGAATAAGCCCAGTGCAAAGAACAGACCGCCTGCTATCTTTCCTGCTCCACTTCCAAGTGCAGCCACTGCTGTTGTGTAGAAACAGAATGCAAATCCAATTGCAGCTCCTGCAAGGATTGCAAGCAGAAACGCTCTTTTAAAACTCTTTGTTGCCTTGTCAAAGGCATGATGCTCTGCAGCTTCTACTAACTGTGATGCTGATAGTGCGTTTACAGATGAATTCTCACTCATAAAAACCTCTTGCTAAAGATAATGGGGCTAATTCTACAAGATACATGATTTTTTTTCTAACCAAATATCACTTTATTCCTATATACACAAACTGATCTATTCATGACCTTATATATCTGTTGTTCCTTTAAGCCCTGATATTCTCAAGGAGATTGCTGCATTTGTATCGGGCAAAAAACGATATTTACGGCCTTCAATGATAAAAATCATGCGATAAATCTGCCAAAGAGGATCTTAAGCTCCAAAATAAGGATATCCAATCAGTCAATCACCCTCCTTTACAGTCAAGCATTATCATATTTTTTTATTATTATTCAATATGTTAATTTTAAGTAACTAATTATGTTTTTATTGTATGTCAAACAATATTTGTCTTTAGAATAAAAAAAATGTTGACGATTATAATTTGAGTTATATAATGTAACGGTTTTGACACGATACCAGTTTGTCAAACATTGTCAGTCTGGGGGTATAGCTCAGCTGGGAGAGCATCTGCTTTGCAAGCAGAGGGTCAACGGT
>JBJEWX010000271.1:4881-6843 GCA_051885275.1 Succinivibrio sp.
GCATCTGCTTTGCAAGCAGAGGGTCAACGGTTCGATCCCGTTTACCTCCACCATCACTGCAACACCTGTGGGGGTATAGCTCAGCTGGGAGAGCATCTGCTTTGCAAGCAGAGGGTCAACGGTTCGATCCCGTTTACCTCCACCATCTGAATTTTCATTTAATTGTTGTAGTTTTTTGCGTTTTTCTATTGACGGCTATTTTTTTTCATATATAATAGCTTTCGTTTTGACGTGGGGTTATAGCTCAGTTGGGAGAGCGCTTGCATGGCATGCAAGAGGTCATCGGTTCGATCCCGATTAGCTCCACCAGTTCAAAGTCTCTTTTGGGGGTATAGCTCAGCTGGGAGAGCATCTGCTTTGCAAGCAGAGGGTCAACGGTTCGATCCCGTTTACCTCCACCATCTGGTTTTCCATTTCTTACTGACAAATCTGAAAAAATTGCTCACTTAAGAACTATTTTTTTGTCTTTTTTTATCCTCATCTTGTTATAATTTATCAAATTATTATTTTCTGAGGTTTTTGATGAAATATAAGTTCTCAGCACTGGCTGCCTGTTTTTTTGCAGCTACAGCATGCTCAATTGCTCAGGCCGAAGACCTGATGGATATTTATAAGGAAGCTCTTCAGCGTGATACTGTTGTCGCTCAGTCTAAAGCTGAAGCTCAGTCAGCACATGCAGCTTTGTCTGAAGCCACTGCCGCCCTGCTTCCTCAGATTGATGTTATAGGCTCTATTAATTCTACAAGAACCAATTACATCAAGGCTTATTCTGCAAGAGGCAGTAACAAAAAGTCTTCTGCTTCTGTTAACCTTTCTCAGCAGCTTTGGAGACACAGCTCCTGGACTAACCGATCAATGGCTGAAAAGACTGCTACAATGAAAGATCTTGCCTACGCTGACGCACAGCAGAAGCTTATTGTCAGAGTAAGTAATGCCTACTTTGATGTTTTAAATGCTGCTGATACTCTGAAATTTCAAAAGGCAAATAATATTGCTCTTAAAAGACAGCTAAAAGAAGCTGAAAGACGTTTGAATGTAGGTCTTATTGCAGAAACAGATAAACTTGAAGCTCAGGCAGCTTATGATCTGTCAAGTGCGGCTGTGATTGAGGCTGAAAATAATCTTATCAACTCTTATGAGAATATAAGAATGCTTACTGGCAGAACTGTTACTGTAAGTAAACTGTCAAAGCTTGATGAGACAAAATTTTCTACACCTAACGTTACAGATACCTTAGGTAAAATAACCAAAAATGCTGAAGAGAATAATCTCGCCTTGCAGCAGCAGATAATTTCCCGTGATATTGCAAAAGATAATATTACCCTTGCAAGATCAGGTCATGAGCCAACTCTTGATCTGAACGCCAGCATGTCTACAGGTTATACAGACTATACCTCAACTGTTCCTGAGGCTGGTTTTGTTGATAACAATTCCTGGGCTAAATCTGTGGGGCTTACCTTAAGCATTCCTATCTTCCACGGTGGTGCTACATCTGCAGCAGTTGATAAGGCTCAGGCTCAGTATCTGGCAGCCTCAGAGGCTTTAGAATTGGCACACAGAACATTGCTCACAGATGTTAACAACAGCTATAACAATGTTAATGCAGCTATCAGCTCCGTAAAGGCTTATCAGAATTCTGTCGCCTCAGCTCAGTCTGCATTAAATGCTACTAAAGCCGGTTATGATGTCGGCACAAGAACCATGACCGATGTTCTAAATGCTACACAGAAACTCTATGATTCTATGCAGAAAGCGGCTCAGGCGCGCTATAGCTACATTCAGTCAAGACTCGCTCTGCTCTATGCCGAGGGTGATTTAAAAGTGGAACATATAGATCAGATTAATGCAGGTTTAGTTAAGAAATAATTCGCTTTCCAACTAAAACTTTATGTTGACAAACTTATAAGCCTAAACTTTGTTAGTTTTTATATGTTTAGGTTTCTAGTAGAGGCAGGACTAAAG
>JBJEWX010000272.1:0-6833 GCA_051885275.1 Succinivibrio sp.
TAACAGCACGACGTGAAACAACAACGTTGTTGCGTTTCTGATCTAACTTGATAACCTTGAACTGCTGCTCTTTACCTTCTAAGTGAGCAGTGTCACGTACAGGACGAACATCAACTAATGAACCAGGTAAGAAAGCACGGATACCGCCTAACTGAACGGTGAAACCACCCTTAACCTTGCCATCAATTAAACCAATTACGGTTTCGTTCTTATTAAATGCGTCTTCAAGCTTAATCCAAGCTTCGTTACGCTTTGCCTTTTCGCGAGATACCTGAGTCTCACCGTCGCCAGATTCAACAGACTCTAAAGCTACGTCAACAACGTCGCCAACTTTAACTTCAATCTCACCTAAAGCGTTGTAGAACTGCTCTTCAGGGATTCTAGACTCTGACTTTAAACCAGCGTCTACAAAAACGAAGCCGTTGTCGATTGCTACAACAGTAGCTTTAACCATTGAGCCTGGACGGGTCTCAATATTCTTTAATGACTCTTCGAAAAGTTGTGCAAATGATTCCATTAAGGTTTCCCATATATGCCCCTAAGCGTCATGCCTTTGGGGAGTTGATTATAAAAATGATATCATCCTGATATCACAATAACTTAATCTTCCTGTTAACAGAAAGAGCTCTAGCGCAGAGCCTTAAATAAAGCCTGCACCAGATGTTAAAACTATTTGCCCAATTGCGGTCCACGGCTTGCACTTATCTGCTGCAAATAGACTTACCGCCTTATAAGTTCGGCATCTATCTTTTAAGTTAAGCCATCACCAAATTTAGGACATTCTTTAAAAAATCTATAAATTTACAGGCCTTATCACTTGCTTAACTAAAGTAAGTTAGGATCATCCTGCTATATTCTATATTCTAGTTAAAGAGGTTTTTGAGGTTATAAACTCTACAGCTTTCTCAAAGACCTCATCAATGGTCATATCTGATGAATCAATGACCAGAGCATCGTCAGCCGCCTTCAGAGGTGCAACAGGACGGTTTCTATCTCTGTCATCACGCTCCTGAATTTCCTTTAAAACCTTATCAAAATCGGCAATTTTCCCCTTCTGCTCAAGCTGAAGGCAACGACGCTTTGCTCTAACTTCTGCACTAGCGTCCAAAAAAATCTTGACCTGAGCTTTTGGAAAAACGACTGTTCCCATATCGCGACCATCAGCAACTAGCCCAGGATCCTTTAAGAACTCTCTTTGCCTCTGTAACAGGGCCGTTCTAACAGAAGGATATGCTGCAACCTTACTAGCATTGGCGCCAGCTTCTTCTGTTCTGATTTCTGAAGAAACATCCTCTCCACCCAAAAGAACATGAACTCCATCATCCATGCATTCAAAGGAGAGATTCAGCAGTTTAGCTTCCTGAACAACAGAATCCTCGTCAAACAGAGCCAAACCAGCTTTTCTTACAGCATAAGCTAAAACTCTATATATTGCGCCAGAATCCAGTAAATCAAAACCAAAGGCTTCTGCAAGGCGACGAGTTAATTCACCTTTGCCTGCACCACCGGGACCGTCTACTGTAATTACAATTGGATCTGACATATACACTTCCTTATTTTTCAAACAGAGTATTATATATGTTTATTAATTACTAAGCTATCTTTTTTTCACAATTCAGATGAGATCTTTTTACATTTAGGCAAACTGCTTTTTCAGAATGTACCTTATGACCATAATTTCATAAATAACTTTTCAACAATGTTCACGTCGATATTGGGAAACAAAATACAATGACCTGCATATTGTGATAGAATTATCAGATTCAGTTAATTTGTTAACAAATCTTAAGGTGAAACATCACCCGTTTTTTGTTCATTTTTAGGAAATAACTTTGACTACCAAGCTTGTACAGGGACCAATTGCCCAATTACCAACTAAATTTGGTATGTTTAACATAACCATATTCAAGGAAAATGATTTCCTAGATCATGCAGTCGTTTTTTTAGGTGATCTATCAACTGGCACCCCTGTGTTATGCAGAATTCATTCAGAATGCATGACTGGAGATGTTTTCGGATCTTTAAGATGTGACTGTGGATTCCAGCTTGAAGCTGCACTTAAAGCAATTCAGAAAGAAGGCAGAGGTGCTCTTTTATACATGAGACAGGAAGGCAGAGGTATCGGACTGTTTAATAAAATTAGAGCCTATAAACTTCAAGATAACGGATCAGATACCGTGGATGCTAATGTACAGCTTGGATTTCCTGCTGATGCAAGAAAATATGAATCTTGCGCTCAGATGATGAAAAGCATGGGCTTTTCCGAAGTTATTCTGATGACAAACAATCCTTTAAAAATAAACGATATTGAAGCTCACGGTATAAAAGTAGTAGACAGAAGGCCCATCGAATACGGACGTAATCAGTTTAACGAAGACTATCTTGATACCAAAGAGAAGAGAATGGGTCATCTTCTGCATCATCAGGACTGATTTTTATCAAGAATACAGACACTGTATTACATGTAGTATTTTTCGGCAGCTTACTTGAATTGACTGAAACAATTCTTTTAATTAGTATTGCCTGGCAGAAGAAAGCTTAGGACCTTCCCCAAAAGCAGGCTCATAAAGCTCATTTAAAGATAAGTAGTTAATTAACTGAAAGCTGATGAATAGTTTCAGTAAGAGAGACTATTTTTGAACAGGCTTCATATGATTTATCAGAAATTGAGTGGCAAACTTTCTGATAATACCTTTTAGCCTCTTGAGGATCGTAGGATACATTGTAATCGTAACCTGACTGCCTAGAGCTTTGTTTTACTCCATATTCATAAATCTGTCCTGCTTTCATACAGGAATCATAGTTATTTAACTTGCATCCAATATCAAGGTAATAAAGAACCTGATACAAGGTAATTTTAGGGATTGAGTTATCTTTGGCACTAGCTGCTTTTAATGAATTAAAGGAATTGTAGGTAAGTGCACATGATTCAGAATCCATGTGTTTTTCACAAAGCTCGCTTGCTAACTGGAAAGACAGATAAAGATCTCCTGATTTTATTGCATTATCTCTTTGAATAAGACACTTAGAATACTCTCCATCTTTGCAGATATCCGCATCAGAAATATCTGCATTATCTTTAGAGTAAGCAGAGAACAAATCTGAACTGCTTGAACAGATGATATAAACAAGTGGACCGCACAAAGCGCTAAAAGATAAAATATATAAAAAGATCCTAAATACTTTCATTTTATTTGCAATAAAATAAGTGATCAACATCACAAAATTCACGAGCTATTATATATTTTTTTACTTGACTGTAAACACATTTATTAAGCTAAATTGAGTTTTTATAGGAAAGCGAATAATTTAAGGATGTAAATCGCATTGATAGGAGTAACAAATGGGGTTCTTGTTTCAGGACAAAACTATTGACACAGATGCTGAAGGATATTTACTAAACAATGCTGACTGGTCTGAAGATCTGATGTTCTTTATGGCTAAAGCAGATGGATTAGAGTTAAATGACGAGCACCTTGAAATTATAAAAACTGTAAGAGAGTACTTTCAGGAGTATGCGACCACCCCTCCAATAAGAAGTCTTATTAAGATGCTAAAAAACAAAGGCTTAGACAATCTGGCTTCCTCAGTAAAACTTGCAGTTCTTTTTCCTCAGGGAGCTGCAAAATCTGCAGCCAAATATGCCGGATTGCCAAAGCCTGTCAAATGTATTTAAGAACGAGGTACCTCAAATAGAGCCCATCTTGTAAAGTTACCTTTGATTGCACCATCTGCAACTTTGTATTCATTTCCTGTAAGAGCGTCACGTACTTTCGCACCATCAGCAAAGCACTTGCCTACTTTTACAGAATCAGCGTCTCCTATGTGAAGCACTACAGCATTGTCGATCTTTTTGCCAGTGTCCTTAAAACGTCTGCAGTAAGTATGATCAGAAACTTTTTCCTGCTCACCTGCACCAACAGCAGGATTTCTAAGTCTGAACTGACCAACTTTCTGCCACATTGCAAGAACAGGATCAGAAGCATACTCTGTGCTGAATGAGCCAACTTTCTCAGCCCAGATTGATGCCTTATCAACATCAGCTGGGAAATTCATATCCGATCTGATACCCTGTTCAAGATCTATTCCACCACCCATATCATTCTGTCGATTGGTTTCATCTCCATAGAAGATCTGGACAGATCCTGGTAACAGCAGAAAATTAAAGCCTGTCTTTGCCATGTCTTTCTTTCTGCACAAAGAGGTGTCATGTGATGAAATATAAGTCATATTCATCAATGCAGGCTTTCCTTCGTATCTTCCATAAAGCTTTGCATATTTTTCCCAATCAGAGTCATCAGGGACAATGCAGGTGTTGAGATTAACACCATCTGGGTTAAAGTAGAAATCGATCAATGAGTCAAAACCGCCATCTTTAGCGTAGTTTGAATTGTCATCAGGATCATTGGTAAATGCCCATAATTCGCCGGTCATATAGAATGGATCTGTCCATGAGGCTGCTGGATCTTTACCCTTATTCTTCTCTCTCCACTTTTTCAAGGCTTCATCAGAGTACTCTCTTAACAGTTTCCATGCAGCGTTTGAAACATATTTAACAGTATCGCATCTGTATCCATCAATACCAAATTCTTCCACCCATGATGATAACCATCTAGCTTCAAACTGAGCAACACTCATAGAGCCTTGTCTGTAAGGAAGTGCTGCAGGAATATCATGCAACTTGTCTGATTTTTTCCACTTGTCAACTAAAAACTCTGGGAGGTTCACGGCTTTATCATACGGATTTGTATTCTTTAAATCCGGCAGATAGGCAAGACATTTATCTAGACCGTCTTCAGCACCGCAAGGCTCTCCATAGCCATCAAACAGGATCCAGTCCTTTCCCCACCATCTGTTCCATGAGGCATCATAACTTGAATCAATTGGTTTATCATGAAAGGTTTGGCCCATTTCCTTAATAGGGGTCCACTCTTTACAAGGATCAATTCCGCCAACAGTCTTACCGAATTTGAAATCACACATATCTTTTAATGTTGCATAACCAGTATGATTCATTACAACATCAATAAGAACTCTAATCCCTCTTTTATGAGCTTCATTTACGAAGGTTCTGAAATCCTCAACAGTTCCTAGATTTGCATCTATTGAAGTAAAATCTGTAGCATAATAACCGTGGTAAGCATAATACTGGTACATACCCATTGGACCGCCACCTGTCCATCCATGAGACTGCTCTACAGGTGAGCTCACCCAAATAGCATTAACGCCTAATGACCTAATGTAATCAAGCTTCTGTGTCAGACCTTTAAAATCACCACCATGGAAAGTACCTGCGGTGTAACCGGCAGAATCTTTTAATGGTCGTCCATAGCTGTTATCGTTAGTCTTATCACCATTAGCAAAACGATCTGTAATTACAAAATAAAGATTTGTGTTTTGCCATGTAAAAGGAAGCTCCTCACTTTTTGGAGAAGCCTTGTATGAAGTTGCAAGATATGCCGCAACACCTACAGCGACACCTGCGAATGCAAAAGACAAAGCTGCTTTAAGTCTCATGGATGTAATATCTCCTTATGTAAAAATAATATATGCACAATCTAATTCAGATAATTGATTTAATCTATGAAAGATTAAGCAAATGGTGATAATTCTCACATTTATCTCAATTATTAATTCAATAAAAGTTTAAAACTGAAAAATTGTAAGTTACAACAAATAATATTTTATTAATCAGATCACATTAATTTCAGAGTGTACGCACGAATGCTTTATGTCCTAATTATTGTCAGGATCGACAATAGTGTTCTTTTTTATAAACTTGTTTTTAACCAATAGATTTGAATCTGCATGCCTCTATTTATGCTGAATTCATTAGGTACGCTGACAAAAGTTGAGTTTAGATAAATAGAATTTGAAATAGATGTGATACTCAGTGTCTGCATCTTTTCTTATCTATGAAGCTAAATCTCCTTTTTCATTAATGAAGTATTCAGTCATGCACTCTACGATTAGTTCTGGTTTATAGCCCAGAATCTTTCTGGCTTTAGCAACAGATACAGGAGCAGCTCCTTTTTGAAGTTTCTTTTAGGCAATTCTGACTATATTCAGAGATAGTTTGTTCAGCACCAGTCTGTTCTTAATAAAGTCTCTGTTTTTCATCTGAGCCAGATCCTGACCATAGTCCATATCCAGTATCCAGTGAAGAGAGTTTTCTATTCCCCAGTACGAACGGATTGCTCTATATCCTATTTTTGCGATATCAGAAGTATCAAAAGATACAGAGGAAATAAAGAATCTTACTTCATTTTCTCTCTTTGTCTTGTATTTGACGATGGTGCTTTCAGTGATTGCCATGCAGTAATCACCTTCCTGTTTGATGATTAGTTCGGCTAAAGGTATTTGGGTATTGAGAGCATCAGTGGTTACAATACAGTTTTCAAGAAAGAACATTTTAACCAGTCTTTCACAGGATTTGTTTTCATTCTTTATATCTTGAACTTCTGTCTGAGCAAGAGATATGCGGTTGGTTGTATCCTGTAAGGTTACATAATACAGTTTGTTATAAACACGATGATCCATGGAAAGATTACCTTGAGGATCTTTCTTTGGCTAATACTAGATTGCTCTTGAAGTCTGTCCATCAAGAGCAAGTATACGAGGCTCCATAGATGAGTTACGCTTTCGCTCAATCAAGCGAGTACAGAAGGTAACCAGAAAGACATTTAGGTCGCTGAACCTGACAGTGCGTACAAGCCGGTTGATGGTGTAATGAGAAATAGGATGACAAGGAAGGTTAGGTACGTTATCTAAGATAAAGTCCTGATTGGCTTCCCAGAAATCCGAAATCTCAACACAGTTGTTACAGCCACCGC
>JBJEWX010000273.1:0-1634 GCA_051885275.1 Succinivibrio sp.
AGGCTCTAACCGTGCTCTACTTTCAATTTTTACCCACACTTATGCACGAAGAGCCATTTTTTTAAGTATATGCCATCAGTATGCTGATGGCTTTTTTTTATCTCTGTGCCTTAAGTGAAGCTTTCAGGGACAGACTTTAAACTGGTGTTTTCTGCTTCCGTAAGCTGATTATGGGATTATGGTTTTAGGGGAGGTGTTATTATTTCCCCAAGAGATCGTGTAAGACGTAGCTCGCTATGCTGTGGTCTATGAAACAGGAATCCCACGACTTCAGTCGTGGGAGTGTCAATGGCTATACGGGAAAATGATTATAGGCTGATATCTTTGAGCGCACCCCTGATTGCGTCAATAAAGAAATCCGCATCCTTTTTGTAGAAAGTTAAAGGAGGTCTTATCTTTAGGATGTTGCCATGAGGACCTGCAGCTCCAATTAAGACATTGTGGTATCTTAAGCGGTTAATAAGCAGAGTAGCTCCCTCTGAGTCAACCTCTTTTGAGGCTCTGTCCTTTACAACTTCAAGACCGGTAAACAGACCTGCTCCGCGGACATCACCAATACAAGGGTGTTCACTCATCAGATCTTTAAGGCCTGCCCTTAAATAATCACCAGCCTCAACTGCATTTGCAATCAGTCCTTCCTTATCCAGATACTCTAAAACTGCAGTTCCGGCTGCACAGGCTCCTGGTGAACCACCAAAGGTATTGAAGTAGCCGGTACCTTTTAGAGCATCAATAATGTCAGGACGGGTTACCATTGCTGACATAGGATAACCGTTACCCATTGGCTTACCCATGGTTACAATATCAGGAATTACCCCATGACGTTCAAAGCCCCACATCCTGCCGGTACGGCCAAAGCCAGGCTGAACCTCATCAGCAATATAAAGACCGCCGTGTTTATGTACAACGTCAATTGCCTTTTTAATAAAGCCCTTTGGCTCTGAGAAAACACCATCCGATGAGAAGATGTCATCAAAGAGTAAAGCTGCAACCTTAATACCTTTTGCCTCAAGCGCCTGACAGGCCTTCTCAACATCCGAGGCAAAGACATCGGCAAGCTTATCTTCAGGAACTCTGTAGGTGTCAGGGGCAGGAACCGTTTCAACAAAGTCGCACATAACCTTGCCTTTAGTGCTTGAAGGGGATGCATAGGTTACAAGGTAGGTATTTCCGTGGTAGGCACCTGAGGTGACAATGATACCCTTGCCGCCTGTGTAATAGAAAGCTGCACGGAGAGCCAAATCATTACTTTCAGAGCCAGAACAGGTCATGGCGATTTTATTTAGTGGCTGAGGGAATCTGCTTAACAGGTTTTCGCAGTAATCATCAACATACTTGTTAAGGTAGCGGGTATGGTGATTTACTTTTAAAAGCTGCTTTGAGACATAGTCTGCAACGATGGGATTACCGTGACCGATACAGGCAACGTTGTTGTAGCAGTCAAGATATCTGGTGTTGTTTTTATCAATCAGGTAGCAGCCCTCACCTTTAATTATTTCGATTGGCTCTTTAAAAAACAGAACCGATGCGGAGCCAAATACGTCCAGTCTGCGCTTTGTTTCTGGCTTGACATCTTCTGGAAGGGAATCGAAATCAGCCTGATCGAAGGCATTCATAGATAAAATAGATTTAAT
>JBJEWX010000274.1:0-1625 GCA_051885275.1 Succinivibrio sp.
GTCTCTTCTCAAGATCAGAAAAGTGCTCATCGGCTTTGTTGAGACTGCCTTTTAGTTTTTCTGCAGATTCAACCACAAGATTGAGCCTGTCATAAATAGTTTTTGCCATAGCTGCAAGCTTTCTCATTCGGTCTGACTGCTCTGACAGGATCCATAAATTACTTACAACACGCAAGGCTGGCAGAAGTGTTGAAGGGGAGACCAGATACACCCCTTTTGAGGCTGCCTCATCATAGATTGAACTGTCTGCATACAGTACCTCTGTTAAGGCTCCATCTACAGGAACGAACATAAACACAAAGCTTGGACTGTTGAAACTCTGATAGGAGCTGTAATCTTTGGTATACAGTTCTGATAGATGCTTTTTGACAGAACTAATGTGATCCTTTAATGCCTTGTCCCTTTCACCTTGATCTGTAGTGTTAATATAGCGGGTATATGCTGTAAGTGAGCATTTTGAATCAATTATCAGGCAGTGATTTTCAGGTAATCTTACCACCACATCAGGTCTGCCCTTCTCTCCGTTGCTAAAGTCTCCTGCAACCTCTCGCTCATACTCTACACCTTTGGTTAATCCAGATTTGTCCAAAACTCGCTCTAACTGAAGCTCTCCCCACATTCCCTGAGACTTTGCTCCTGCGCATAATGCCTTTGAAAGCTCTTCAGCCTGCTTTGACAGGGAATCATGTGACTGACCTAAAATCTTGATCTCCTGTTTTAGTTCAGAGGTGGTTTTGATGTTATTGTTCTGCGTATCAGTAATAAACTTTCTGAAATTCTGGATTTCCTCTTTTAGGGGATTAACACATTGCACGATATTCTCTTTAGAACTCTTGCTTAGATCTGCAGTTCCGTTTTTTATAAACTCATTTCCAATTACCTTTAACTGCTCTTGAAGCTCCTTATAGGATGAATCAAATCTCTTTTGCTGTTCTAAAGCAAGATCTTTAGAGGATTCAAGCTGAGCCCTTAAGGTCGCATTCTCTTCTTTTAAAAGGTTGACACTGCTCTGTAGATTGTCTGTGCTTGTCTTTAAAGTACAAAGCTCCTGAGTCTTTTTGTTAACATCAAAATCAAGTAGCTTGTTCTGTGACAAAAGAGCATTCTTCTGTTCAGACTCATTTTTTAATGCCGCCTCTAAATCACCAATCCTTTTTATTGCCTGCTCAAGATTTACTCTTGCTCCCTCTGCATTTGCCCTGTCAGTTGCAGACTGTTCAATAAGCTCAGATTTAGCTTTATTAAGAATAACAAGCTCGTATATGAGCGCACAAAGAACTAAAAGCAGCACTGAAACAATAATGATGTTTATCAAGTTTTATCCCTCTTAAATTATTTGACATACTCCTCTTGATGACATCCTCACCTAGTTATAGAAGTAGGTGAGGATGTCCACTACTCAGGCCTGGCAATACACATATTAAGATATGTACATGATCAATATGACATTTCTATCCGGTTTACTTTGCTCTTTGAACCTATCTTATCTCCTGAGATACTTTTGAACAATATACTAAGTATATAGTTTATCATGATACTGATGTGTTTATATATTTATATATATTATTTTTATGGCGCCAACACGATCTGATCTTAATCACAAACGTGTTTGAGCCGAATTAAAT
>JBJEWX010000275.1:0-6750 GCA_051885275.1 Succinivibrio sp.
ATTCAGAAAGATAAGTTAAACTATCATATAGTACAACGATCTTGTGAAAGTTGTATTTAAAGATTATTTTCTTTTGATCCTGGCTTTGCTGGATAGTGCTATAAGAGATCCAGAAAACAATCAGCTAGGACTTGATTACATAAATCATTTCATTGAAGGTGAGCTTGTAGGGTTAAGCCGCCTTTTAGGTGCAAATGGTCAACAGGTGAGCTAAAGCTACAGTTCCTTTCTTAGCTTTTCAAAAAAGCTTAAGGCACCCTCAACATCCAGTTCACTGTGGGCATAGGAGAGTCTTTTAAGCTCCGGACTAATATAGCCGTCATGTTTGTCTCTATCAAGATTGCCAATTTTTTTAACAAGATCGGAGGCATTGATATCCCTTTTATCAAGAATATTGAATACTGCAACCTTTAAGGAGTCCATTGGGGTATATTCAAGCTCAATGTGTGATTTGTAGGCGGCTGCGTTTATAGCCTCCTTTTTAAGCATCAGCACAATGGTGCGCAGAACTCTGTCTCCTTTCCATGGAAACAGGGATATGCCTGATGGTCCGTCATACAGGTGGCGGTTTTTCAGATCTTTCTGTTTAAAAAGCTCAATACCAAGCAGCAGATGCTCCTTTGCCTTTTTGCTCAAGTATTGAGGAACAACTCCTTTTGAGTAGATCTCATACATCTTTTCTCTGACCACATCGTGAATATGACCTGAAGAGCCACTTATATTCAGAGGCTGAGCATCATACTGATATGGCTTAACACCTATGATCCTTCTTTCCTGGGAAAAGAAGTTAACCTTCCAGCCCCGGCCTGCAAACAGGAAGGTGTCATCTATTGAAATAGCTCTTGTGAGGGGAACGGTTCCGATGCTGTGACCGTCATGCTCGATAGTATATTCTTTAGGAGTATCAAAGGCTGCATAGAAACTCCATGACGATACCAGTTTCTCTCCTTCAAGTCCTAAGGCTAAGCTGCCGTCGTTTAGCTGAACAATAAGATCATGAGCTCCAAGATCTTTTAGAAACAGGGAAAAGATCTTTGCAGAGCAGAGGTTAAAGGGACCTGTTTTGCATAACAGATCAAATAAAGCCTTAGCAGTTACACTTCCAAAAGCGGCTATCACAGAGAGTACCTGCTGAAGCAGAGTGGAAAAAGAGTACTCCTGTGTAAGTGGAGGTTCATACCAGCGCTCAAGCAGCAGTTCTATCATTGCAACACATAAAGCTGTGTTTTCAAAGCACTCGCAGTGCTTTGTAGGGGTGGTAACCTCAGGCAGAAACACGCGCAGGATGGCATTGTGATCTCTACGACCTGCTCTTCCTAGCCTTTGTCTTAAGGAAGCGACAGTTACAGGTGGTTCAACCTGTGCTATGGAGGCAACATCGGAGATATCAATACCAAGCTCTAAGGTGGCAGTACAAATGGCAGTTGTAGGCCATCTTGCTTCCTGTAATCTAAACTCAAGACTTTCGCGCAGATCTTTTGCCAGGGAGCCATGATGTGGAAAGAATTCGTTTGGAACAAATCTCTTTTTGCTGAGTAATTCCAGTTTTGATGCTAAGGATTCTGTGACAAACCTGGAGTTACAGAATACCAGATTGGTTGAGCCTCTAAGCAGCCTGAAGATATCTGTGGCTATTTCGTCAAATTCTTCTGGCAGTACCTTGCCTTCATCCTCAGGAGCAATCTCCTTATGATCATAGCCTTTGATCTGAACAGAGAGAGTATCTTTAGAACTGTCAGGAGAGGTGATAACCTGACATGGGGTATTAGAATTTGGCCTTAAATAACCTAATACTCCATTTGCATCTGAAAAGGTCGCTGACAGAGCAATACGGGTGATCTTTCTGCCAACGAGGTTCTCAATACGGTGAAGCTGAGACTGAAGCTGATAACCTCGCTGTGATCCCATGAATGCGTGAAATTCATCTATAACCACATAGAATAAGTTCTTCATGGAGTCTTTTATCCACTGCATGTGGTTTATTAGCAATGATTCTAATGACTCAGGAGTGGTTAGCATGATGCCTTCTGGGACATTCATCAGTGAATTCTTTTTAGAGGCTGCCACATCGCCGTGCCATGGGGTGACCTTAAGATTCAGAAATTCAGTCATCTCCTCTAAACGTCTGAACTGATCATTGATTAAGGCCTTAAGTGGACTTATGTATAAGATCCTAACTCCACCAAGTTCCCGACTTTTGGCAATGGCAGTCAGAGCCGGGAGAAAGGCAGCTTCTGTTTTACCGCTTGCAGTAGAAGCAGAGATAATGACATCGGTCTTTCTTTCAAGAATAGGCTTAATAGCATTTATCTGAATAGGCTTGAGCTCCTGCCAGCCTTTTTTGAACATAAAACGGCGGAGATCTTTATCCAGCAGATCTAGAACAGAAGCTGTCATCTTCTAGCACTCTTCCTTTTCTACCTATTTTTACCTGGCGCTAATTTTATAAGGAGAATGAGGTTAGATCGTCATCCTCATCTGACTCCAAAATAGCTTTTGAGCCACTGCTATCTGACTGTTCCTCATTATCAGATACTGTCACTAAAGATACATCAGTTTCAGAATCGATACTGATGTTGCCAATAAGAGTCTGCCAGTTTAAATCAGGATTCTGTTCCACAATAGATAAAAGATCTACAAATGCTTTAATGGTGTTTCTTGGAGTTCTGAAATAGGAATCACCAATATTCTTTGAGCAGTGCTCAAGGAAAGCAGTAAGAGCTTCATCAGGTAGGATATATTTCTCCTTGTTGCCAGAGGCAAAGACATTTCTGATATTGCATAAGAGTACATAGATTTCCTCAGGGGATAGGTTTTGCAGCATCAGAATAGGACTGTGGTAGTCAACTACATTGGCAATCTGCGCAAAGGTGTTTTCAGCAAGACGTGAATGCAGAGCCTCATATGAGTAAAGGCCCTTTCTCTGATCCATTAAAAACTCCGGGGTGCCGCCAAAAAGGAACCCCACATTCTCAGCGCTTCCCTGCAGACAGTCATTGAGAATTCTCAGCACCTGCTCGTAATTTGAACTTCTAGCTCTCTGAGATGGCAGCTTGTAGAGATTAACTACCTCATCTAGATTAACCAGCAAGCCCTTATATCCTGCCTGTGTTACAAAGCGGGCAAGCAGTTTGATGTGATCATAGACGTTATTATCCTCAATAATCGCTCTTACACCAAGATCTTTTTTAGCATCTGCCTTTGAGGTGTATTCACCTCTTAAGTAGCGGATAACATTGTTTTTAAGATCTTCGTCTCCCTCGTTATAGGCTTTCCAGTAAGTGGCAATGGCCTGAGCAAAATCGTAGCCGTCAACAAGTTCACTAAGAGAGTTGAGCTTATCTTTTATTACTCTTTCAACATCAATTCCCTGCGCATCTGCTATTCGTCTTTGCTCTGTAATGAATTTTTCAACAAGAGGGATCATGGCATTTCCCTCAGGATGAGCTCTTGTAGACAGGTTTCTTGCAAGCTCCTTGTACAGGTTGCGGGCCTGCCCGCTTGTGGCGAACAGTCTTCTGTCTGGGGACATGTCGGCATTGATTACGACCATACCTTTTTCAAGGGCAATATAGCGGATAAGCTGCAAAAAGAAAGACTTACCGGCACCAAAGTCTCCAATGATGAGCCTGAAAGCACTGCCTCCCTGAGCAATATTGTCAAGATCTTCAATGAGAGCCTTAACTTCGTTGACTCTGCCTACCTGAATATATTCAAGACCGACTCTAGGGGTAACACCTGCTCTTAGAGACTGAATAATTGCTGATCTTTCACGAGGTCTGATGCTTGCCATGTCTGCTCCTTAAAAAAAGTGAACTGATCATTATATACCATGTTTTTATAGGTGATAGCTTTTTTTCTCCATATATGGCGTCAACACGATCTGATCTTAATCACAAACGTGTTGAATCGGTATCTGATGCAATGAGGCTATGTTAAAGAATTTTGTTATAAACTCAAAGGAGATGTAACAAAAAAAGTCCCACCTTGGGAAATGCACAGAGAAAGTCCCACCTTGGGAAATGCACAGAGAAAGATAAACTGGCATAACAGGTAAAACGGGTCTGTATCAAACCTGAGAATTTTAATGGTACAAAATACCGCGATTTTAATTAAGGAATACAGTCGCACAAACCATAGAGACCTGAGTAGGCATACTCAACAAGAGGTCGGATATATAACTGCATTTACTTCGTTATATAAAGTTGATCAAAAATCTGTTGCACATTCAAGTGGATCCATATATAAAGAGCAGAATCGCTGTTAAAAAGCCGCTTCTAAGATAAAATAATTATTGGAAAGTTGAGTTAGTTACATTCAAGTAATCTTTAAGGAATTTTAATGAATGAGAAAGAATTTAATCTGAATGGATTTACTCCAGATGAAATAAATAATTCGGGGTTTAATATTGTAGCTGCTGTATGGATTGAAGATAATCCTGATGCCGATGAAGAAATGAGATGCAAATTTGTAAAAAAGTTTTTTCACGCATACAGAAATAGGCCTTCAATAAAAAAAGGAAATCCATCTAAAACAATACCTGATCCTTTGGTTGCAGAAATTGTTGCTATAAGAATAGAAAATAAGTATGAGAATAAAGAAATAACTAAATTGCACCGTGCAGCCATGGCAAGTGAAAACCTTATAGGCGCATTGCTAGAAGAATACATAGCAATTAATACAATTGATAAAGGGTGGGCTAATTGTTGGGGAAGTACAATTCTTGCAACAGATTTTGTCTCTATTAGAGGAGAAAGACTCCAAATAAAAAATAAAACAAATACTGAAAATAGTTCTTCAAACAAAATTCGTGTTGGAACGAATATTGAGGTTTGGCATAGATTCGATGCTAATACAGGAGAAACTTATTGGCATAGACTCAACGCAACAATTGGTCAAGGCTGCAACCTTTCAGAAGAAGCTTTTAGAGAATTTGCAATAAAAGCCATAAAAAATAATCCTGAAATGCTAAACCTTGACGGATTATAAAAAATGTCTAACATCATAGCCTTATGAGTTAGATATTTTTGTTGAGTGGAGTGTGAACTACAAAGTGTGGAAACACAAATTAGTTTGTTAGAATTTAATAAATTATTTGGAGTTCACACTCCTCATCTTTTCAATTTGTTGTTTAAAAGATGTTTCATCGGTGTTTTTATATCTTGAAAATTTAAAGTCTGGTGGTGGTAACTCTAATTTATTGTTGTTAAGAAGATTTACAACCTGCTTCCCTATAGCAAATCCAAGACTAATTGGAACAGCATTTCCAATTTGCCTGTATTTATCTTTTAACGAACCAAATAATTTCCAATTATCAGGAAACTCCTGTATTTTCATATACTCCTGTACGCTGATTGGGCGATCTTTATCTGGATGACACAAATCAGTGGCAGGCATAGTAGGATCGGTAACTAAAGTTGGAGCAGGTCTATTCCAATCAAGCCTTCGATAAAATCCAACTTTTCCACCACCTGCATCATAAGCTCCACCAAGAGCTTCTTTTTGAATTTCTTTCGGTAAAAACTTCCAATTTTGTCCTGATTTTAACATTCGATAATATTTCAATCTTTTTTCAGGAAAAGTTGCATAATCCTGTTCATTTTCTTCCAAATCTCCTATTGCTTCTTTAAGCACTTTCCATTTTGGTAAATTGAATTTTCCAAATTCATCATTAGTTGGATTTAGATATGGAACTTTCATTCCATTTTTAGAACAAAATATAACAACTCGTTCTCGTATTTGTGGAGCACCATAATTAGCAGCATTATATAGGTTAAATGAAACTGTATAACCACCTTGTTCAAGTTTATTAATAATGTAAGCTAAAGCTCCGCCTTTTTTTTCTTCCGGAGTCTTAAGTGAGAATCCAAAAGTTTTTTTTGCATCCTCACTTTCATACGGTGCAGATAGAAGACCTCTTACGTTTTCAATTACCGCATATTTAGGTTTCAATTCAAGGATACGATCTATGAAAGTTAAAAAAACGTTTCCCCTTTCATCATCAAAGCCTTTTCTTTGACCGGCTGTCGAAAATGCTTGACAAGGAGGACCTCCAATTATCAGATCAATTTCCTTATCACTTGGTATATTGGCAAACTTTCTAATTTCTTGCGCATCATATTTGTTAATATCACCAATTAGTCCAATATTTGGTTTATTAAGTAAAATAGTTTTTCTAGTATTTGGTTCTATTTCGGATGCAAGAATTGGATGAATTCCTGCTTTCTCAAGACCACAATCTAAGCCAAGAGCCCCCGAAAAGAAACTTAATGCTACAATTTTTGGAATTGTATCGGATTTTCTTATTTGATCAGGAATATCTTTTTTTAATTCAAACATAAGATTTTTTTCTTCTAGAACAGAAGAATTTATTACCCATGTTTTTCCTATTTGCTCAGCAGGAAGTCTTCCCTGTCTAATAAGGCTACGTACATATTGAACAGAACAGTTAAGTTTACTAGCCATATTATCAACAGATAAAGTTTTGAAGATTTCTTTCATTTTACATGGTGGTCTATAATTTACTTTCGTTAACGAAATAATATCACAGACCCAGTTACTTATTCAATGAAAAAACTAAAAAAAAGGCTCTTCGTGCATAAGTGTGGGTAAAAATTGAAAGTAGAGCACGGTTAGAGCCTTAATCTAAGCTACTTTCAGCCCTGTTCCACCTCTATTAGGAAGTGGTATTAAAATAGGTTCTTATCAAAAATAGGTGTGATCTCAAATCTTGAAATTTCCAGATAACCT
>JBJEWX010000276.1:0-6732 GCA_051885275.1 Succinivibrio sp.
TAGAAAATCCTTCTAATCAGTAGAGGCTAATATTACAGTTAACCATCAGGTTAGAGAGGAGGATGAAGTTAGCATCCTCCTCTTGTCATATATCCGCTTAACCACTACCCTTAGCCACACTTTTAAGTTCAATTGTGACTATCTCAGAGGGCGTGTCAATTCTAAGAGGAACACCCGCCCAGATCCTAGTACCGTTGCTTACTATTACTTTTTGATCTAAAAGCTGATAAAAGCCACTTACAAGATCCCCGTTTGCCGAGGACACTATCTGTTTTAATCCAGGCATAAGTCCTCCGTGGGTATGTCCGCATAAAGTCAAATCAGAAAGGCCTGTAAGCTCATGAGCAAGTTTAGGCTGATGGGCAATAAAGACGGTAGGCAACTGTCTGTCAGTCTGCTCTACTGCCTTGTCAATATCAGGACCACTAAAGCCAAAGCGTGGAGCAGCCACATCCATAAGACCGCACAGATTTAAAATTCCTCGCCCCTCATTATCTCTGATAATTGCAGAAGAATTTTCCAAAAAGTGGATGTTAAGCTTTTCAAAATATGAAAGCCACTCACTGTATCCTGAATAAAACTCATGATTGCCAGATGCCGCGTATACACCATATTTTGCAGACAGATCTTTTAGAAGATCGGTAAGACATGCAAGTTCTGACACGCTACCGTCTACAAAATCACCTGCAATCACAATAAGATCCGGTTTTTTCTCGTTCACCCGTCTGACAATATTTAAAAGCTCATCCTTAGTTGTGGGAATACTGATGTGAAGATCAGACAAAAGAACAATTTTAAAATTGTCATGTCTATCTGATAGTCTGTTTACATTCAGGCTGTAGGATGTGTCAGAAGGAGGTGCAAAGCCGTTTATAACTCCAATTACCCCAAGATAAAGAGACACTGAAATAATGATAAATGCATAGCGCAGTGATCCTGCCGGTATCACATATTTTTTTATTGATAAACGGGATATTCTGTAAAGTGTGTTTACAAGAACTCTCACAATAGTCAAAAGACAGACAAAGATGCAGGTAAAGTATCCGCTAGTTGCGATAATGGCTGGTATTCTTGAAAGCTTTGCATCCATAAGGGTTCCCCCGGTGAATACAAAGATGAAGATCTTAAGACTGAAGGCTGTGGCGATAATCATCAGTATCAGTTTTAGGGATTTTGGCACTCTGTTTAAGGGGGCTATAAATCCGCTGCAGATGATTAACGCCATTATAAACGGATGAAGAATAAATGCTGTCATTTCAGTCTTTACTCTATCTTACCGATTTGTGAAGACAGCCTAGAATGGAGTTTTGTCTAGCACCAGTGCTCTGTCCAAGATCAAGGGCAGTATTGTTCATATAAAGATAAGCAAAGTATGCAAAGGCATGAGCTTCAATAAGTTTTGAACTAATTCCCGTATCCTCAGCTGTATGTACCTCAACATGGTTTGGTTCTAAAAGCTTTTTAAAACGGGACATCATGACTTTGTTGTAGGCTCCGCCTCCGCAAACGGTAAGTGTTGCCCTGTCAATTTTCTGTTTAAAAAGACACTGTCTTATTGCATTAACCGAGCACAGTACAGTAAATTCAGTAAGGGTTGCGATAAAGTCCTTTATAAAATCAGGATCCTGTGTGCAGATTAGCAGTTCCTCTGCTATAAAATCCACATTAAATGTCTCCCTGCCAGTGGACTTTGGAGGTGGCTCTTTAAGGTATGGAGCATCAAGGTACTTTGCCAAAAGCTCAGGGATCACCTTTCCACTTGCTGCTATCTGACCATCCTTATCAAATGGCTGTTTTAAAAGCAGTCGCATTGCAGTATCAATTAAAGTGTTAGCAGGTCCCGTATCAAAAGCCTGAATAATTGAATGCTTAGCATCCTTGTCAATCACGGTCAGATTTGCTATGCCACCTAGGTTCAGCACCATGGATACTTCATTGTCTTTTGCAAAAAAATGCCTGTGAAAGGCCTGAGTCAGAGGAGCGCCCTGACCGCCGTTTGCAATATCAGCTGCTCTAAAATTGTTTACAACATCAATTCCTGTATGAGCTGCAAGTCTGGCTCCGTCATCAAGCTGTATTGAAAAGGACTTTTCAGGGCGATGTCTTACAGTCTGTCCGTGAGAGCCAACTGCAACTACCTCCCTTTTGTCAACATTGGCTTTTTTCAAAAGTCCGTTGACTGCCTCCCCTTCAGCATCGGCAAGCTTTACACAGGCAACTCCTGCCTTTTCAAGTTCATTGTCAGTACCAGTACACAGACTGTGTAACAGCTCTTTTAGCTCATCTGAAAAATCAACTGAGTAACTATCAACAATAGTACTGCTGCTTTTGGTAATATCTGCAAGTACGGCATCTATTCCATCAATACTAGTACCAGACATCAGCCCAACATATAACGCCATAACCAACCCTTAGCATAAAAAGTCATCTCATAAGATTCTAATATACAACAGCTCACTTACAAAAGTCATACTGTCCTTTGAGATTTTTTACGATCCAATTATTCAGGATTTTATGACGTCGTTATTATCTGTTTGAGGATAGATGCTCAGAAAAGGTCTGGTAAATTTGTATAAAACAGTGAAAAAATCACCATATTATATTAAAATACGCAATTAACTTTTATTTTGAATTCAATTAGGAATACTAACAATGTCAGATATCGAAAACGCACTACGCGAAATTTCCCGTGGTGCCGAAGAAATCATTCCATTAGATGAGTTAAAAAAGAAATTAGAATCAGGCCGTCAGCTTACTATCAAGCTTGGAATGGATCCTACCGCACCTGACATTCACTTAGGTCATACTGTTATTTTAAACAAGTTACGCACCTTCCAGAAGTTAGGCCACAAGATCATCCTGATTATTGGTGATTTTACAGCCTCAATTGGTGACCCTTCAGGCAAGAATGCAACCCGTCCGGAACTGCCTCGCGAACAGATCATTGAAAATGCCAAGACCTATGCTGAGCAGGCTTTTAAGATCCTGGATCCAGAGCAGACAGAGATCCGCTACAACAGTCAGTGGTGTGAGAAACTTGGCGCAGCAGGCACTATCAAGCTTGCTTCAAAGCTAACCGTTGCAAGAATGCTTGAGCGTGACGATTTCTCAAAACGTTTTTCCTCAAAGCAGCCAATTGCCATTCACGAATTCCTCTACCCTTTATTTCAGGGGTATGACTCAGTTGCTATCAAAGCAGATGTTGAGCTTGGCGGCACTGATCAGAAATTCAATCTTTTAATGGGCCGTGAGCTTCAAAAAGATGCAGGTATGGAGCCTCAGTGCGTTTTAATGATGCCTCTGTTAGTTGGTCTTGATGGCGTTGTAAAAATGTCAAAATCAAAGCACAACTACATTGGTGTTACCGACGAACCAAAAGATATGTTCGGTAAGATTATGTCAATTTCTGACGAACTGATGTGGTCTTACTACGATTTACTCTCTTTTAAGAACGTCGATGAGATTAAGACTTTAAAAGAGAAGTGCCTGCAGGGACAGATGAATCCAAGAGACGCAAAAATTGAATTAGGTCGCGAAATTGTTGAACGTTACCATGGAACCGAGGCAGCAGCCTCTGCAGTTGAAGGCTTCAGGTCTCAGTTTGCAAAAGGTGTAATTCCTGATGATATTGAGGAAATTACAGTAAACTCTGAAACCGTACCTAATCTTTTGAAGGATGCCGGTCTGTGTGCTTCAACATCAGAAGCTATCAGAATGCTTAAACAGTCAGCAGTTAAGTGCGACGGAAAGGTTATTACAGACAAGAGCATGCCTCTTGTAAAAGGTTCAACAAATGTATGGCAGGTTGGCAAACGCCGCTTTGCAAAGGTTACTGTAGCTTAGGAGCTTAAGATGACACAGGATGAATTAAAGGAGATGGTGGCAAAGGCTGCCCTTGAATATATTCCAAAGAATGCTGTATTAGGTGTAGGTAGCGGTTCAACTGTTATGAAGTTCATTGAACAAATAGGACTTAACAAGGTGCCGGTTAGCGCAGCTGTCAGCTCCTCAAACAAAACTACAAAGGCCCTTACAGATATTGGCGTAAAGGTAGTTGATCCAAACGCTACAGAGCCTTACGAGGTTTATATTGATGGTGCTGATGAGGTTGATCCTTCATTTAATATGATAAAAGGAGGTGGAGCCTGTCTTACCCGTGAAAAGATTTTAACCTCAATGGCTTCAAAATTTATCTGTATTGTAGACAAGTCTAAACTGGTTAAAACCTTAGGAAAGTTTCCTCTTCCGGTTGAAGTTATCCCTATGGCTAAAAATCAGGTTGCAAGAACTTTAAGAAAGTTAGGCGGCAATCCTGTTTTACGTGAAGGCTGTATTACAGATAACGGCTGCGAAATCCTTGATGTGCACGGTTTAAACATAACTGATCCTCTAAGCTTAGAAAAAGAAATCAATCAGATCCCGGGTGTGGTAACTGTTGGTCTTTTTGCAGCAAAAGGTGCAGATATTGTGCTGTACGCTACCGAAGAAGGTGTCAAGGTTCTAAAGAAATAATATACCTCCATATGTAGTAACAGCCTTTTTATAAAGGCTGTTATCCATATCTAAAAACAGATAGCAAAGTTTTTAAGGTGCTCTGTCCTAAGTACTGTTATCAGTCTAATTATCCCAGCCTTATTTATTTTTTTTCTTCGCTCATGTTTGCAAAGAAGGTTGCAAGTATCGGACCTGAAATATTGTGCCATACTGAGAATATTGCACCTGGAACTGCGGCAATTGGATCAATCGCACCGCTTTTTGCCATATTAGAGGCCAAAGCTGCAGCAAGACCAGAGTTCTGCATTCCAATTTCAATTGCCAGTGTTTTCTTCTGGGCAAGTTTCATTTTGAAAATCTGTCCTAATACAAAACCAAACACATAACCAATACAGTTATGCAGGACCACTAACAGAAAGATCAGAGCTCCAGTATGGGCAATTCTTGCTGAATTTACAGATACAACCGCTGTTACAATAGCAATAATTGCAAATACGCTTACCAGAGGAAGGCCTAAAATCACCTTCTTTACAGCATTCTTGAACAGTGCGTTTACCAGAACGCCTGCAATGATTGGAAGCAATACAATGTATGCAATGCTCTTGAACATTGAAAGAGGATCAACATCAATAAACTGATGGGCAAACATCCAGAACAGAGCTGGAGTAACAAAAGGAGCTAAAAGAGTGGTACAGGAGGTAATGGTAACCGATAGCGGAACATCTCCTTTGCCTAAAAAGGACATAACGTTAGATGCTGTACCGCCTGGGCAGCAGCCAACTAACAGAACACCTGCGGCAATATCTCCAGGTATATCAAGGAGCACCACCAGAGCATAGGCAATTAAAGGCATGATAACAAACTGCCCTACAACACCTATGACCACCGTTACAGGTCTTTTTAATACTTCTGAGAAATCCTTTGCACTTAGAGTCAGTCCCATTCCGAACATAACAACTCCAAGCAGAATGGATACATAGGAAATCAAGAAGGTGAAGTACTCGGGAAAGTAGAATGAGATAAGTGCCATCACGATTACCCAGAGGGCAAAGGTCTTGCTGAAAAACGCACTTACTGAAGCAAGAAGTCTTAATGCTTGTGACATATATAATCCTATTAGTGTTTATGATTATCAAAAGGCCCGCTCTATAAATGTGCCTAAAGATCAATTCAGTGCAATTATAGCACCAGTAAAAATACTCTAGTACCTAAATCCCCATGCATAATGTAGAGTATACACGGGGATAGATCATAAATGGGTGGCGTAAGACCAACTAGTTATTTATGATCTAGGAAGTTGACTGGTAATTGAAGGAGCTTAATTAGCTCCTTCTGATGACTGGTAAATACTTTAGTTAGCAACCACTGATTGCCGCATTTCTTGCATTCAATATCGCTCAGAATTGAAAAAGCGACATCTAATGATGAGCGATTTTTTCTAATCCAAGGTCTTAGCTTATTCTGTAAGGATTTGTGCAGAATTAGAGAAAGAAAGGTAACAAACATCTTTCCTGTCAAAGCCTCATCACTGTGAACGTACAACCTCTCACCTAGAATATCGTTTTTAAGTTCAGCAAAGCACTTTTCAACTACATCCTTATTGTTATAGGTTCTAAGAGCAGTACTTGCTGTAAAGTTAGGATAAGTGGTGAACAGAGCCATGCAGCCACATAACATTAAGTCAGTCCTAATAGCTTCATCATTGCGGGTATAAGTAAAAGAGTTATCGTCATTTTGGGTAACTGTATAGAAGCCTTTTACTTTACGGGCTAAAGCATCTGAGTACTCTTGGCTGTTTTCAACATCATATTGGGCATTTAGGATTTTCTTTTTTAAAGTTTCTTTTTGTAAAGCTTCTTTAGCAGGATCTAGATACATGATAAGAGAGCCTTGAACATCACCAAGAGTATAAGGTACGACTCTTGCTTCTAATGGTGAATCAAATTCATTTACAAAGTCGCTAATATTTGATTCGTTTTCATTACGCCACTTGATAACTTCTTTAGTAATACCTTTGCAGTGGGCAATAGGTGCTCCCATTAGGAATGGTTGGCTATGCTCTTGTAAGTTGTGCACTGTGTTCACAGTAGCAAAACCACCATCTGTTACTAGCACTAATTGCTGACTTAATCCTAAGTTACGAGCATTGGCTAGTACGTATGGTAGATTTGAGAAATCATTGATACAACCATTATAGATGTTGTAGTAGATAGGAATACCTGTATCTAAGGTGGCAAA
>JBJEWX010000277.1:0-6724 GCA_051885275.1 Succinivibrio sp.
TATCCTTTGTAAAAAAGGCTCCTCCCAAAGAGCAGATAATGATTGTGCATAAGATAGCCCAGCAGCTGTCTATAAATTGTGACAGGATAATGTTTAAAACTGCAGCTATCACAATAATTGCCATGAGAACTCGGTTTGATTTTGCAGCGGGGATAACAATCGCTATAAATAAGGCATAAAGAGCGATGTTCATTGCTAAAACCAAATCAAGAGGCAGAAGATCAGAGGCAAAAACTCCTATCACAGCACCTGTTATCCAGCTTGTCCAGGAGACAAAAAATAATCCTGCAAAATAAGAGGAGCTGATTAACTCTTTTTTAGCTGTTGTAAAAATAGCAAAAGGCTCATCAGTTATAAAATGAGAAAAGAAGGCTCTTCTAAAATTGCTTAATTTATCAAACCTTGCAAATACACAGGTACTCATTATGAAGTATCTGAAGTTTAAAATAATCAGTCCAAGACTGATAGCGATCAGGCTTGAATGCTCTTTTGCCTGTGTAACTGCAAAGAACTGACCAGATCCGCTATAGCAAATCATAGACATAAGCAGGATCTCAAAGTGTTTGTATCCGGCCTGTGCCGCCATTACCGCGTAGGCAGTTCCTACAGAAACATAACCAAGACATACGGGAATCGAGTGTCTAGCTCCAAGTAAGAATAGTTGTTTTCTTGTCAATTTTTATCTTTAACCGGTTAAAATAGTTTATATGCTAATAAAGCACATAATTATGCACCAAATTAGGCAGAAAGTATATTACAATTGCGTCATGCAAAATATCTTCATAATATACTGCTTTAACTTTCGTTTTTAATTTTTGGATTTAATTTTTTTTAAAATGGAAAATTTAGATATAGCAAAATTCGGCGGTACTTCTGTTGGCAATTTTGAAGCTATGACTTCAAGCTATAAAGTTGTTACTGGCAATAAGAATTCACGTGTTGTAGTTATCAGTGCCTGCTCCGGCGTTACAAACCTACTTGTTGAATTGGCTTCTGGAAAATGCACCGATTCAAAAATAAACGAAATCATTGAAAAACTCAGAGATATTCATGAGCAGATCATTATTCATCTTGAGAATCAGCATGAACTTCGTAACTATATCGAAGGCCATTTAAAAGAGATTAAAGAACAATCTGCAAAAGCTGCACTTGGAACAAATGACCAGTTAACCGATGCTATCGTTTCTCACGGTGAGCTGATGTCATCTTACCTGTTTGTTGCTCTGTTTAAGCACTACGGCACCGATGCTACCCTGTTTGATGTTCGCAAGGTAATGAGAACAGATTCAAAGTTCAGCTGCGCAAAGCCTGTTTGTGATGAAATCAGAGTTTTAGCTCATGACAATCTGTTACCACTTATCAGTGATAAAACCATTATCATCACTCAGGGATTTATCGGTGCTAACACTCTAGGCGAGACAACAACCCTAGGCCGTGGTGGTTCAGACTATACTGCAGCACTTTTAGGTGAAGCTCTTGATGCTGCAACAATTTCAATCTGGACAGATGTGGCCGGTGTGTTTACAACTGATCCTAGAATTGTAAAGAATGCAAAGCCAATTCCGGAGATCACATATATTGAAGCTGCTGAAATGGCTAACTTTGGTGCTAAAGTGCTTCACCCATCAACCATGATCCCTGCAGTACGCAAGGGAATACCTATTTTTGTAGGTTCATCAAAAGAGCCAGAGAAGGGTGGTACCTGGGTTCGTCCTGAGACTGAATCACAGCCTAACTTCAGAGCCCTTGCACTTCGTAAAAACCAGACCCTGATTGTGCTCTCATCACCAGTTATGGTTGGTGCCACCGGCTTTTTGGCTAACGTATTCTCAGTATTTGCTAAATACAACCATTCAATTGATCTGGTTTCAACATCTGAAATCTCAATTGCAGTTACTATTGATGCCGGCACCACAACCTCTGGCAAGCTTGAGATCAGTGAAAACATGTTAAATGAACTCCGTCAGTTCTGCCATGTTAAGGTTGAAACCGGTCTGCCACTTATTGCCATTATCGGCAACAGGATGTCAGAGAATACCGGTGTTATCACCCGTGCCTTTGATGCAATCAACAAATTCTCTGTAAGAATGATCTGCTACGGTGCTTCACGCCACAATCTGTGCTTCCTGCTTAAAGATGGCGACACCTCAGAGGCTTTAGTAGCTCTCCACAAGCAGCTTCTTGAAGACTAAGATATAATCTTGGCATATCCTTTGCAGTTCTCAGAGTAATCTGGGAACTGTTTCAATAATTCCCGCTTATTTTTTTAAAGTTACTCTATTAAATGCCGATATTATGGTTATAGAGGTGGGCGTTTAGTCTATACTTATTCATAGAACTATACGAGGGATTAAATATGTCTAGCACAATCACAAGTTCAGGTGTTGGATCAGGAAATGATTTTGAAAGCATCATTTCTGCTTCTGTTGCTGCAAAAAGACAGCAGTACGAGAAAAGAACTACTACTCGCAAATCAGAAGCACAGATTGAAAAGGATGGTCTTAACTCCTTGCAAAGCGCACTAAAAACCTTTAAGGAAAAGTGCGATGCATTAACTAAAGATAACTCTTTAAATACCCATGCTGTAAATACCAATCAGAGCAAGGATTACACTGCATTTACTGTAAAAGCTGAAGAAGACTGCTCTAACATGAGTTTTGACTTATGTGTTACACAGCTGTCAAAGGCTGAATCTGTATCTCAGTCATTCAATACAGCAGACGGTTTCCAAAACTCTTTTTCAGCAGGTAAGTTAACCATAGATCTTGGCCCTGAAGAATACAAAGATGACAATGGTGTTACCCAGACCCGTGATCGCGTGTTTACAGTCGATATCTACGAGGGTGATACTATTGAACTTGTAAGAAAACGTATCAACCAGAATGACTATGACGTAAACGTTGGTCTTATAAAGACCTCAGACGGTTACTCATTTTCAATTTCCTCAGGTCAAACCGGTCAGGGAACAACCAACCTTAAGATAACAGCTGAGGGAAGTGACACTCCTGGCCATGATTCATTAAGCTGCTTTAACTTTAATCCAGATACTGATACTCAGACTGTAGATGGTGAAAAGGTCTCAAATGGCAATTCAAAATGGAACTACTCTGAGGGTAAGGATGCCAAAATTCTAGTTGACGGCCATGAGGTTACAAGTCATACAAATAACTTTGATGATGGTCAGATATCTGGACTTAGCATAACCGTAAGTCAGTTATCGGAGCTTACAACTCTAGAGGATGGTTCAACAGGACGCAAGACCTATTCTGTTGACGTCACAACAGATGCTAATGCCGCAACCAGCAAGATGCAGAGCTTTGTTGATGCCTACAACGCTCTTATGAGTTCTATGGATACTCTGTACAAGAGAAATACCTATACAGACGGTAAGAACAATTATGACGGTGGTGATTTGTCTGGTGATTCTCAGTTAAAGGCACTGCAGAATGAAATTCAGAATATGGTGGTAAAATTCACCAAGGAGTCTACAGGTAAATCAATCTTTGACTGCGGTATTGAATTCAATAAAGACGGTACCCTATCAATTGACAGTGAAGATTTTAAGAAGAACCTGAATGAGAATTTCAACTCTGTTGTTTCGCTCTTTACTGAAGATGACGGTCTTATTGACAAGCTTTCAGATTATGTGAAGGAATATACCCAAACAGGAGGTATTCTGGCTGAAAGAATTGATAGTGTTCAAAATGAGATTGACGACTGGACTCAGAAAGAACAGGATAACGAAGAAAAACTTGAAAAATATGAGCAGAATTTACGTACTAAATACGGTAATCTTGACTCACTTATGTCAAGTTATAATACTTCTCTTTCATACATCTCATCAATTTTAGGTTAATATTCAGACCTCAGATAATACCCTCTTTAGAGGGTATTTTTATTTCTCCGAATTTGCTTTGCAAAGAGTTTTTCTCACTTAAACCTATTAGTTAATATTCTTTTTAAAACACAGAGTGGTAACTGAGGCGTATTGTTAATTATCACATTGTCATGTTGAGATTATTATCAATAACCATCATAAAAACAAAACCCCGCTAGTAAAGCAGCGGGGTTAATACTAAAATATTTAATCTATTTTAGATATAAAGATCCTATATTAGAAATCTTTCTCTAAGCAGCCCTTAGAACCTAAGCGCTCAAATGCTTCCTGCATACGAACAACCATAGACTCCTGACCCTTACGTAACCATACACGTGGATCATAGAACTTCTTGTTAGGAACATCTGGATCAGTACCGTCGCCTAACTGTGACTGTAAACGGTTCTCATTAGCCTTGTAGTACTCTAAGATACCATCCCATGTTGCCCACTGAGTATCAGTATCGATGTTCATCTTGATAACACCGTATGATACAGACTCACGGATCTCCTGCTCTGTTGAACCTGAACCGCCGTGGAATACTAAGTTCAGAGGCTTCTCTGAAGCTGTACCGAACTTGTCGTGAACATATTTCTGTGAATCACGAAGAATGGTTGGCTTTAACTTAACGTTACCTGGCTTGTAAACACCGTGTACGTTACCAAATGAAGCTGCAATAGTGAAGTTTGGAGAAATCTTCATTAACTCCTCATAAGCATATGCAACATCTTCTGGCTGAGTATATAAAGCTGACTCATCCTTGTCTGAATTGTCAACGCCGTCTTCCTCACCACCGGTGCAGCCTAACTCTAACTCAAGAGTCATGCCGATCTTTGACATACGCTCTAAGTACTTGCAGCATAATGCAACGTTGTCCTTTAATGACTCTTCTGAAAGGTCAATCATGTGTGATGAGAATAATGGCTCACCGTGCTCTGCGTAGTACTTCTCACCAGCGTCTAAAAGACCGTCAATCCATGGAAGTAACTTCTTAGCGCAGTGGTCAGTGTGAACTACAACAGGAACACCATAGTACTCTGCTACATTACGAGCATGAAGAGCACCTGAAATAGCACCTAAGATTGCAGCACCCTGTGGAACGTCTGTCTTAATTCCCTTACCAGCGATGAACTGAGCACCACCGTTTGAGAACTGAACCATAACTGGTGACTGAGCCTTTGCACCTGACTCAATAACAGCATTGATAGAATCAGTACCAACGCAGTTTACTGAAGGGAATGCAAAACCATTCTCACGAGCAAAAGCAAATAACTTCTGTAAATTCTCACCAGCAACAACACCTGGCTTTACAATATCAAGGATCTTAGTCATAAGATAATCTACCTTTGAATTTAAAAACAAAATCTAAATACAAATGCCAGCATAAGCTGGCATTCAAAAAAAGGCTAACTATTCAGCTGCTCTCTTCTCAAGAATTTCAACAGCTGGTAACTTCTTGCCTTCTACGAACTCTAAGAAAGCACCGCCACCAGTTGAGATGTATGAAATCTTGCTGGTTACACCAAACTTCTGAATTGAGCTGATGGTATCACCACCACCTGCAACAGAGAATGCATCTGAATTTGCAATTGCCTCTGACATTGACTTGGTGCCTGATGCAAACTGGTCAAACTCAAATACGCCAACAGGACCATTCCATAAAATGGTCTTAGCATTCTTGATAACTTCATTGATGTTAGCCATTGACTTAGGGCCTAAGTCAAAGATCATGTCATCATCAGCTACATCCTTGAGGTCCTTGGTTACAGCAGGGGTCTTCTCATCGAATTCCTTACCTACAACAACATCAACAAACTCTGGGATCTGAGTCTTTGCAGCTAATTCCTTAGCTGTTGGGATTAAGTCTTCTTCACACAGTGACTTGCCAACCTTGTTACCAGCAGCTGCAATAAAGGTGTTTGCAATACCACCACCAACAATCAGCTGATCACAAACCTTAAGCAGGCTGTTTAAAACTGGCAGCTTGGTTGATACTTTAGAACCACCAACAATTGCAACCATTGGGCGTGCTGGATTATCCATAGCCTTGCCTAAAGCTTCAAGCTCGGCAGCTAAAAGTGGGCCTGCACATGCAACAGGAGCGAACTGGGCAACACCATAGGTTGTAGCCTGTGCACGGTGAGCTGTACCGAAAGCATCCATTACGAATACGTCACATAATGCAGCGTATTTCTTTGAAAGATCCTCTGCGTTCTTCTTCTCACCAACGTTGAAACGGCAGTTCTCTAAAACAACCAACTCGCCTTCTTTAACATCAACGCCGTTTAAGTAATTCTGCTCTAAACGAACTGAAACACCAGGAAGCTTGGTTGCGATGTAATCAGCAACAGGCTTTAATGAAAACTCCTCAGCGTATACGCCCTCTTCTGGACGTCCCAAGTGAGAAATAACCATTACCTTTGCACCCTTCTCAAGGGCCAGTTTAATTGTAGGTAATGTAGCCATAATACGCTTGTCTGATGAAACCTTGCCATCCTTTAAAGGAACGTTAAGATCAGCACGGATAAGTACACGCTTGCCCTTTAAATCAAGGTCGGCCATCTTTAAAATTGCCATAGTTCGTTTTCCTCTTTTTTAACTTGTCTTTGTTAGACATAAACTAAGCTTTTAACAGCTTATAATTTTACCACATGTTTAAAACTTTTCAATTTTATAAGAAGTTTTTTGGTAAATTTTGAAACATATTTTCAAGTATTTTATGTTAAGCAATAATTGCTTTTTACATTTGAACAAAACTGATATTCTCTACAGTATTTTACTGCTTACAAATCTCGGTTCATCCGGTAATCTGTTGCTACTAAAAAATAACCGGTGAAATTTTTCCAA
>JBJEWX010000278.1:0-6711 GCA_051885275.1 Succinivibrio sp.
CCTGACACCCCTGTCTTTTTAAGTGAGCGCAGCATCTGCTCGACACTTGGATAATAGGTCTCAACTTTCTGCTCTATTATCTGATAGTCAACTGGCAGCTTATCTAAAAGCTTTTCAATTCCCGCCCTATCATAATAGTCAAGCCCGACATTTGATATCTGTCTTATCTGCTCAAAGGTTCCTTTGGTGAAAATTGAAAACACAAGCTGACCTTGGCTGTTTATATGGTCACAGTAATTCGTCAAATCAGCTTCTAGGTTTTCAAGCCACTGAAAGCAGGCATTTGAGACTATAAGATCGTATTTTCTGCCTTTAAAATCTATGTTCTCGGCATCAGAATTGTCATATCGGATATGGCTTATATCTTTGAACCTTTCCCTGCAAAGCTCAAGCATTGCAGGACTCAAATCATTTAGAACAAGCTCCCCAAAACAGCCTTTATCAATCAGCATCTGACTTAAGGCTCCACTGCCGCAACCTATCTCGTATACACTTTTGACTTTTTCAAAACTGATAAGCTCAATCAGTCTCTTGGCCATTTGTCTTTGCACTAGGGCATTACTCTGATAGGTTCTGCTTGCTCTTGAAAAACCAAAACTAAGTTCTTTTTTACTGAGTATCATTATGCTTTAGAACTTCTATAAACACTTCTTTGCTGTAGTGGGGAGTATCTGTAAGCTTAACTGAAGTCCCCTTTAACTCAAAAGATTTCTGCATACACTTAGGATTTATAATCTTATCTTTTAATCCTATATAGGCTAAGGTGTAGTTAAAACCACTGACGGGGGTTTCTTTTGCAAGAGCGATTATTGACAAAAGCTCTTCCCTTAATGACTGAAGATCTCTGTTTGGCTTTGTCCTTATGTACTCCTCATATACTGAGGCATCAAGACACATACGGCGGTAAAACTTTTGCACACTGCTCTGGGACAGGGATTCTATGGTTGCCATCCATATGGATTTGGAGATCCCAAACTCATCATCAATTCCCTCAGGACTTCCATTGATGGCATAGGAGCTTTTTACCTTTGACAGAAGATTATGCTCCTTTAATACCAGGGGAGCTATCATAACTCCCATTGACCAGGCAATAAGATTGATTGAGCTGTAGCTTTTTAACAGCTCTTTATCAAAAGAGCTGTCGGTATAGTCATATATAAGCATTAAATCATCTTTAGAAAATTCTTTTAAATAGCCAAAAGGCAGTTCGTCCTGCCCATAGCCTAAAAAAATCAGATTTATGCTCTGGGTGTTGTTCTGTTTCAGAAAATACTGTTTCATGAATTGCTCTTTGCAAACTCTTCTATTGTCTGCCCAAGCCTCTCTACCTGAATATCTGTCAGAAAGGCTGATAGGGACAGTCGTAATCTTGACTTTCCCTTAGGAACCGTAGGATGTCTTATTGGCATTGCATAAAAGCCTTTGCTCCTGAAAAATTCACAGGCCTGCATGGCTTTTTGATTATCATAGGTTAACACAGGAATGATCTGTGATGAGGAGAGATCTTCAAAGCCACACTCAGCAAGCTTTTCATGAATGTAGGCGCCTATTCTCTCTAAACGCTCTCTTCTATTTTGCTGATGCTGCATGTACTCTATCATAAAAGCGGCATGCTCAAAGGCAAATGGCGATAAGGCTGTGGAAAAAATAAGTGATCTTGAGGTGTTGATTAAATAATCCCTTGCAGTTTCATTGCACAGTATGCAGGCCCCCTGGGAACCTAGACCCTTGCCAAAGGTTGTCAGCACAAAATCTACCTTATCAAGACAGCCTTTTTGTGCACAAAGGCCTGCTCCATTGTGTCCAAATACGGTAAAAGAATGGGCTTCATCCACATAAAGATACACATTCTCATACTTCTGTTTTATCTCACACAGCCTTAATATATCGCAGCAGTCACCATCCATACTGAATACTGCTTCTGTAACAACAATTACAGAATCATAAAGCTTATGATTCTTTTCAAGAATACTTAAAAGATGCTCATAATCGTTGTGGGCAAACCTTAAACACTTGCCGGATGCACCCATCATGCCGTCAATTATTGAGGCATGCGATAATTTGTCGGCAACTATAAGGGTATCTGCAAAGGAGAGGGCACTTATCACCCCACTGTTTGCCGCAAAACCTGAATTATAGAACAGGGCCTTTTTTCCCATCAGCTTTTCCATAGCTGCCTGAGCCTTGCCATATGCTAAATGTGCCCCGGTCAGAAGAGGGGAGCCTGAGGAGGACATTCTCAGGGAGCGTCTGTCCTGAGAGGCTAAAAACTCCTCCGCCACACTAAGATCGGATCCTAAACCAAGATAATCGTTTGAAGAAAGATTTACATACTCTTTGTTATCAGCAACTATCATTGAACCTGACTGCGCTTTGCAGACAATAGTTCTATACTGCGCTCTGCTTTTATTATCTTCTAATACAGAGCGCATCTTTTCATACAGACTCATGAAACCTTCCAGAATTCGTGGTTAATTTTTGACAGAACACTTAATTTATCAAAAATGACTGATAATAAACCACTTTATACAAACATAAAGGCAAAATGCGGTTATAATATACCGACTCTAAATATCAAAAGAATTTAATATTGTCAAATATTCTGTTTTAAGGTTTAAAAGTGATCACCAATATTACAAAACTTGAGCCAAATGCGGTCTGGACCTACTTTAATGAGATCACCAAGATCCCTCATCCTTCAGCTCATGAACAAAAACTTGCCGATTTTTTATGTAATTTTGCCAGGGAGCATGGCCATACTGCAAAAACAGATGCTGCCGGCAACGTAATTATCGAGGTAAGCCCTACTGAAGATAAAAAAGACTCACCTCTTGTGATCCTGCAGGGACACATGGATATGGTACCGGTTGCTGCAGACGGTTATGATCATGATTTTTTAACTGAGGCGGTAAAACCTTATGTTGAGGGAGGTTTTGTTAAGGCTGACAGAACCACACTAGGTGCGGACAATGGAATTGCCCTTGCAATCTGCATGGCTATTATGACTGATAACAGTCTCTCTCACGGTCCTTTGAGAATGATCTTTACAGTTGAAGAGGAAACCACTATGAAGGGGGCCTCATCTGTAGCTTTTGAAGACTTAAAGGGTGATTATCTTATTAACCTTGATTCTGAGGATAACGGATATCTCTTTGTAAACTGCGCCGGCTCCTATGACATCAATATTAAGTTCAACTCACCAAAAATCATCCCTGAGAATACCACTGGAGTTATGATCACCCTAAGTAAGCTCTCAGGAGGTCATTCTGGTGCCGATATTCATCTAGGTCACGCAAATGCGCTCAAAGTTCTCTCATCTATGCTAAACAGCGTCTCTGATGAGTATGACTTCTTTTTGCAAAGCTACAGCGGCGGTATTGTAAGAAATGCCATACCTGCAAAAGCCCAGTGTGTTGTTGCAGTTCCAGATAATGACTATGACGGTTTTATCAGTGCCTTCAAACAGTGCTTCAATGCCCAAAAACAGATATACAGTCTAACTGATCCTCATATGGAAATCAGCTTTGAGCAAGCTTTGATTACAAAGACTCTAGGCTATGCACAAACACTTGATTTTATTCACTTTATTCAGGCTTTACCAAGTGGAATTATCCGCATGTCAAAGCAGTTTGAAGGCATTGTTGAGACCTCAATAAACCTGGGTGTAGCCTCTACCTCAAATGAGTGCATTAACCTCTCTATGCTGGCCCGTTCACTTAACAGCACCGCTTTAAGTGATATTATAGGTAACGTAAAGGCCCTATGTTATCTTTTAGATAACGTAGAAGTTGAGGAAGGCAACAGACATGAGCCATGGGCATCCCCAAGCTCAAACCGTCTGATTGATGTTTTAAATGAAAGCTATCAGGCTGTAACTGGTGAGAAGTTTAAAATCACCGCTCTGCACGCTGGAGTTGAATGTGCAAATTTTGCAAAAGCAAACAGTAATCTACAGCTTATTTCAATAGGTCCAACCATCCTTAATCCACATTCACCTATGGAAAGAGTGGATATAAAAGGTGTTGAAGATATTTATTTAACATTAAGCCGCGCATTAGCGATGCTTTAATATTGACAGGAAGGCAAATTATGCGTCAGAACACAAGTTCTCCACGATCCTCACTTCCATTTCAGTGCTTTCACACCTGCACATCTCCAGGTATGGAATCCACTCAGAATGTAAATGCTGTTCTCTTTGTCCGCGGTGCAAACCACAGCCGATTAAAGATCTCCATTGTCAACTTCTCCTCAAATGAAGATCATCGCAATCCAATGACCTATACAGGCTCCTGCTCCGGTATTCACCGCTTTGAAGCGCCTCTGACAGCAGACAAGAGTCAGAATCTTCTGACATATTACTTTAAGATTGCCCTGACTGACAAAGATGGAAAAATCACTGATGTGGTCTGGTACAGCTCTCTTGGTATGTCAAGAGAACCACCTCTGATGCAGCACTGCTACGCAATTGAGATGTTCAACACCCACCCTCAGTGGGCTTTGGATTCTGTAATTTATCAGATTTTCCCTGATAAGTTCGCCTCCTCATGCGGTTATTTCAATGTTGACGGCAACAAGATTGATACAGATGCCCCTATAAAGACTAAGGAATTTGATCTGGTTAATCTTGATGAAACCCACTGCGGAGGTGATCTTGACGGTGTTGCCGCTATGCTTCCATATATCCGCAGCTTAGGCTGTGATACCGTTTATATGACTCCAGTCTTCAAGGCGCCTTCTGTTCACAAGTTTGATACTGAGGACTACGATATGGTAGATCCTCATTTTGGAGGCAACGGAGCCTTAAAGAGACTTAGAACTGTTGCCTACGGTTATGAAATGAAGATTATTCTTCATGGAACCTTCAATCACACCGGTGATACCCATCCATGGTTTGACCGTCAGGAGCGTACCGGTAAGGGAGCCTTACGACACAAGGATTCTCCTTACAGAGAAATCTATACCTTTACCTCAGAAGGTGAGGCCTATGTTTCTGATGATAAGGCCAACTATCCAAAACTTGACTATTCAAGCTATGAAACCTGCCATTCAATCTACGATGGCTCTAACAGTATCGTAAAAAAATGGTTAAGACCTCCTTATGGAATTGACGGCTGGGTTATTGATGATGCCTCTCAGATTGGTGATAACGGTACTGCAAGAAACAACATCAAGCGCCTGACTGAAATCTGCAAGTCAGCCCGTGACGCCCATCTTGACTGCCTGATGCTAGGTCAGTTCGGCTCAGATCCTCGCTATGCCATCTGCTCTGAAGGTAATGTTGATGGAACCATCAACTATACCGGCTTTATAAGCCCAATCAGATCATTCTTTGGCGGAATCAATCTAAACGGTGATCCAACCCCTTATTCAGGTGAGGATTTAAGACGCTGCTGTGAGGAATTCTCAGTTGGTGTGTCTCAGCAGGTAAAACTCTGCCTTGTAAATCAGCTTGATAATTATAAAATCACCCGATTCTACAATATCATTGATGGAGACAAGTATCTCTATCAGGCAGCTCTTGCCTGTCTGTTCACCTGGCGTGGTATCCCTTGCATCTATCAGGGTGATGAACTTGGAGATGTTATCAGCAAATACAGCACCGGTCCCCGCTCAATGATACCATTTAAGGCCTTAAGAGATCGTAGAGCCAGTGTGAACTCAAATGAGGTTCAGTCTGTTATCACTGAACTTGCAGCTTTAAGACGCTCAAATCCAGCTTTCTCAAAGGGCTCAATGCTCTTCTTCTGCGCGGGCGGATCTTACTTTGGCTATTTCAGACTCTATGCAAACAGATTTGCCATGGTGCTTGTAAATGCTTCAAAGCAGCAGGTTAAAATTGAGCAGGGCTCTGCTCTGTTCCCTCTGCTTGCAGCCATCTATATGCCGGAAGACTGTGGCTCTGATGATACTGAGGATTCAGGTGAAGATCTTTTAATTCCTCTGTCAGGAAGAAACGTCAGAAGAGTTGATCACGGCGAGGGACTTGAAGGTCTTTATGACATGCTCTCAAGAGAGAAACTCTCTGTGAATGCCTATGGAGCAACCAGAAGCTCTCCTGAATATGAAGAAAAGCTTCTAAAAGAGCTTTTTGCAGGAAAATCCCTCACTATTCCTCCTCGTTCAACAGTTGTTGTTACTAACAAGAATAAGTAACAAAAGAGCTCTCTCTTATACCTCCTGCAGAAGGCAGGAGGTACTCATCATACAGATATTCAAATATAAAAATAACCACCTGATTCTATGGCAAAATGCTTTTATTTTAAAAGGCAGTGTTCAGCTTTATCTAATACAGTAGTGTTTTTGCGGAGAATAGAAGACTGAGGCTACATAAAGTAGCCTCAAAAGAATTATTTAGCCAGGTGGACTGCATCCACATCCTCTTCTTCAGGAGCATTCTTGCTCTTTTCCTTATCAGCAAGCTCTTTACTGAACTGTGACTCGTAAAGCACAGCATATGCCCCATTCTTTGCCAGAAGCTGAGAATGAGTACCTTCCTCGACCACCTCACCGTCATTGATAACCAGGATCTTGTCAGCATCCATTACAGTTGACAGTCTGTGTACAATAACAATAGTGGTTCTGCCTTCCATTAGCTTATCTAATGCTCTTTGAACAACTTTTTCAGACTTGTTGTCCAAAGCGGAGGTAGCCTCATCTAATATTACAACAGGTGCGTTCTTTAAGATGGCTCTTGCAATGGCAAGTCGCTGT